>NZ_JBSWZS010000006.1:0-75977 GCF_054170725.1 Mycoplasma pogonae
TAATTATGATATCGATTTATCAAAATACAATAATTTTTTAGTTATAGACAACATTATTAGGGCTGTTAATTTATTTCAAGATCAAATAATTATAAACCTTAAAATTAATCCTAATGAAAAAATTGATTTACATTTAGATATTGCAAAAAGTAAATTTGATCCAAGCTCACCGCATAATAAATTAATATCAGCTGCATTGAGATTTGAATTTAACAACTAAATAAAATTTTTTCTTGATTAATTAAGACTACATATTTGAATTATGAAATTGTAATTTTAATAATTACAATTTTTTATTACTTTATTTTTTTAGTTATATAATGTTATTATAAAAATATAACTTTTTATAACATTAAAATTATCGGGAGTTAAAATGAAATTAGTTATTTTTAAAAATATAGATGATTTACAAAAATATTGTGCCCAAAAATTTATTGATCAAGTAAAGACACAACCTAATTCAGTAATTGGGTTTGCAACTGGGGTTTCACCGATTGAAGCTTATAAATATATTATTAAAGATCACCAATTTAATCACACATCATGAAAAAATGTTACTACATTTAATTTAGATGAATTTGTAGGTATTGATCCAACTCATCCTGAAGCATTCATTCAGCAAATGCGAACCAATTTATTTAATCATATTGATGTTAAACCTCAAAACATTCACATCCCTAACTCTCAAGCTGCTATCCCAGAAATGGAAGCCAACAATTATGAAAAGCTAATTGCCCAAAATCCAATTGATTTTCAATATATTAGTTTAGGCATTAATGGCCATATGGCTTACAACGAACCTGGCACACCATTTGAGTCTTTTACACATGTAACTAACTTAACACGAGAAACAATCGAAGATATGATTGCTAAAGCTAAATTTACCTCTTACCAAGATTCGCCCAAACAAGCAATTACTATGGGAGTTCAAACCATTTTAAAACATACTAAAAGGGCAATTATGGTTGCTTATGGAAAACATAAAGCTTTAGTTACAAAACAAATGTTAGAAGATCGCCCAAATAGTCAAGTTACTGCCAGTTATTTACAACTCCATCCTAACTGCGAGTTTGTAATTGATGCTGCTGCAGCTAGTTTATTAAGTCCAGAAACTTTAGCTAAAGCAGAAAGAAGGTAATAATGATAAAAGTTTTACAAGGAGTTAAAAAGCAACATCTTCCAAATCGATTTAAGGCTTTTTTCAATCGCATTTTAAATCAATTACAACGTTTAGGAAAAGCTTTAATGTTTCCAATTGCTGTCTTACCAGTTGCCGCTTTATTATTAAGAATCGGTGCTTTAATTAGTGATCCTCAAGCTAATAATTCTGAAGGGATTAGTGAAGTACAGCAATTTATTGGCAAAATTATTTCCACACCTGGTGGCATAATTTTTGATAATTTAGCAATTGTTTTTGCAATTGGAGTTGGCTTTGGCTTAACCAAAGACTTACGCGGTGAAGCTGCACTTGTTAGTGCTGTTGTTTGATTTGGAATGACAGCCATGTTGAAAGACGGCATGCTTGCAAGCAAAATTTATCAAAGTGTTTTAGTTTCTGAAGATTTAGGAGGTAAAACTTCGCTGCTATATTTTTTAAAAAATGCTAAAGTTGTTTATCAACTAGACACTGGTGTAGTGGGTGGGATTATTTGCGGAGGTTTAACGGCTTGAATTTATAATCGTTACAAAAGCATTGAATTACCTCAAGCTTTATCATTTTTTGGTGGACGGCGTTTTATACCTATGCTTGGCGTATTTACAATTTTACCTTTGAGTTTAATTTTTGCAATTATTTATCCTTGATTACAACTAGGTTTATTAAAAATGGGTCAAGGTTTATCTAATGCTAGTGGATACGGAAAAGGAGCTGCAGCGGCAGTTTATGCATTATTTAATAGATTATTGCAACCTTTTGGATTACACCATATTTTAAATACATTTATGTGATTCCAACTACCGGTGTCTGGGGCAGTTGTTTCTAATCCAACCGGACCGGCAGTTGAGGTCAATGGTGATATTACTGCTTTTAACCGAGGAATTTTAGGATCAGGAATATTTACAACCGGGTTCTTTCCATTGTTTTTAGGTGGATTGCCAGGAGCTGCACTTGCAATGATTTTAACTTCTGATAAAGATAAGCGTAAGCAAATGTTGTTCTTTTATGGTGGTACAACAATCGTTGCTTTTCTAACCGGAATTGATGAGCCATTAATTTTTGCTTTTATCTTTATTTCACCAACATTATATTTAGCTAATGCCTTTATGACTGCATTAATTTATATGTTTGTAACTTGAACTGGAATTTCATTAGGAATTGGCTTTAGTGCTGGGTTTATTGATTACATTGTTTCAGCGCCAATGTCATGAAACATGGCAAATGCAAATGGTTCAGTTATTGCTAATCCATTGTGAATTTGATTATTTGCTGCCATTATGTTCTTGTTATATTTTGGTGTTTTCAGTTTTGTAATCAAATTCAAAAATATTCCAATTCCAGGAAGAGAAAAAGCAACTGGATTTGCTACAGATCAAGTGGTTATACCTACTTTTAGTACTGAACCTATTCCAATTGGTGAAGCACCAATTGTAGCAACTGCTGCTGAAACTATGCCAAAAAATATTAATACACCTCATGAAGTTATGGCTTATCAAATTATGCAAATTATAGGAAAGCAAAATATTGAAATTGTTGAAAACTGTGCTACAAGGTTACGCTTAATTGTGACAGATAATTCTAAAGATAAAATTAGTGATTCCGAAATTATGAAAACTGGGGCAAGAGGGATTGTGCGAGCTGGAAATAAAGGATATCAAATTATTATCGGTACAGATGTTGAACATGTAGCTGATGCATTAAAAGAAATTATGGAAAAATAAGAATCGATTAATTAAAAGGAAAATATGTTAGTTAACCCATTTGAAGTATTTAGCAAAGCTAATCATTCTAATCGAGCAATTTTAGCTTTTAATGTTGTAAATCTCGAAACGTTACAAGGCGTGGTTGCTGCTTGTGAAACAAGTGATCAACCAGTCATTATTCAAGTAACTCAAGGAGCTTTAAATTATGCTGGTTATGATTATTTAGTTCCAATGCTAAAACATGTTTTGACAGTTTCGTCACATCCTTTTATTTTGCATTTGGATCACTGCCAGGATTTAGCACTTTTGCAAAAAGCAATTGCTGATGGCTTTAATTCAGTAATGTTTGATGGTTCATTATTGCCGCTAAAAGAAAATATCACTCAATCTCAACAAGCCGCTTTAATTGCTAAAAAAAACAATGTATTTTTAGAATTAGAAATTGGTACTATTGGTGGTAAGGAAGATAACATTGTAGCTGATAAAATTGTGCTTCATGATGTTGACACCATTGTTGAATTTGCTCAAGCTACAAAACCTGATTCACTAGCAATTGCTTTTGGAACTTCTCATGGAATTTATAAGTTTGAAGCAGAATTAGACTTTAACTTAGTAAAAGCTGTAAAAGCCGCTTTGAAATTACCACTTGTCATGCATGGAACAAGCGGCTTAAGTGATCAATTAATTTTAGAAGCTGTAGCAAGCGGGATTAATAAGGTGAATGTAGCAACGGATTTATTAAAAGTTTTTAGTGCAGAAGTAGAAAAATACTTTCAAGCTCACCCTCAGGCATGAGATTTGCGTAAAATTAATCAAGCGGGGATTGAAGCAGTTAAATCCAAGGTTAGCAGTTATTTGAATTTGTTAAAATAAAATGATATTTTTAATTATTTCGCTTATTATTGCTTTGTTGTTATTTGCTATCACACTAATAATTAAAATTACATTATTTTACAAATTTAAAAATAAATTATTTGTTAAATTATTAATTTTTATTTTAGTTGTTATTGCTCTTGCTTTTATAATTTCTGGCTTTAGTTATTATTTTGCATCATAAATAAATTTTTGCTAATATATCTTCAACCTCAAAATTATTTGAGGTTTTTTTATATTTTTGTGAAAAGTTTATAATTAATGCAAAGAAAAGGGAATATGCAAAAAAATATAAGTTTATCACAAGCAAAAAAACAAAAAAATGATGAGTTTTACACTACTTTTAATGATGTTAAAGCTGAACTAAGTAACTATAAACATCAATTGCAAGGTAAAGATATTTTTTGTCCTTGTGATTATGATTGAAATGCTTTAACGCCAATTCAACAAACAACTATTAGACTTGGAAAGCTAGTAAAAGGAATTAATGATGCTTTTGCTTTTTCGCAATTTCTAGAGTCTGTCAAAGATAAATGAGACATAAAATCTATTACCTATGCTCATTATAATCCCGAAACTAATAAAGGTATCCCTTTTCAAAAAAGCATTCCGGATTTTGCAAAGAAATACCCTAATGGTATTGTAATTACTAACCCACCATTTAGTTTATTTCGCGAATTTATTGATATTTTAATGCAATATAATTTAAGTTTCTTAGTTGTAGGTAACAAAAATGCCATCACTTATAAAGAAATTTTTAGTTATATTCAAAATGATCGAATGTGATTAGGTTACAAAAAAATATACAAATTTTTAGAACCCAATTTAAATTTTAAAAAATTCGGCAATATCAATTGATTTACTAATTTAATTACAGCACAAAGAATTCAACAAATTCCTTTAGTATATTCATATAAAGATAATCCGGTTATGTATCCTAAATACGATAATTATAATGGCATTAATGTAGATCGCATTAGTTTTATTCCCTATGATTATGCCGGCCACATTGGTGTTCCAATTACTTTTTTGGAAAAATATAATCCTGAGCAATTTCAAATTATTGGTCAAGGTCAAGGTAAACTATATCAAGATTTAGCATCAAGAGGATTAAGTAAAAAATTTGTAGAAGATTATTATCGAAGCGGTCAAAAAGGTAACATCATTGAAGGCCACCTTGTTTTAAGTTATTATGACCAACAACAAAGACCGATTATCCCTTATATGCGCATCATTATTAAAAATAAAAATCCTAAAAATTAATTGATAAATTTAGAAAGTAAATTATGAATAATAAAAATGAAAGACTTCCAGAATTTGGAACTTTAAATTGAAAAGATTTTATTTTACAAGAAAAACAAAAGCCTTATTTTCAAGAATTATGAAATTTTTTAGAACAACAAAATCAAGAAAAGAAAGTGATTTTTCCAACAAAAGCTAATTGATTTCGTGCTTTTCAACTTTGCCCATTTGCAAAAACGCAAGTTGTAATTCTTGGTCAAGACCCTTATCATACTCCTGGTATGGCTGATGGGCTAGCTTTTTCAACTCACTCAATAAAATTACCACCATCTTTAAAAAACATTTTTCAAGAACTCAAAAACAATTATCCTGAAACAGAAATTCACGGCGGTCAATTAGATCATTGGGCGAAACAAGGTGTATTGTTGCTTAATCGTGTTTTAACTGTGGAGCAAAATCTTCCGACCTCACATTATCACCGAGGATGAGAAATTTTTACTAAAAATGCTCTTCAATATTTAGTGACTCATAAAAAAGATTTGGTATTTGTGCTTTTAGGTTCCAAAGCCCAAGAAATTATTACTGAAATTAACTTGACACAACAACATATTATCCAACTATCGCACCCAAGCCCCTTTAGTGCTCGCATTTCTTTTTTAGGTAGTGGTTTATTTTTGAAAATTAACAAATTAGTGAAACATCAAATTAAATTTTAGTTTTTTAAAAATTAGTTTAGTTGTTAAATTAAATTTAATGTTTTAAATTTTTAACATAAATTAACATTTTTAAAGATTTATAGCTTTGATATAATAAATTCATGACAAAAAATTTTTTATATAATTCTGCAATTTTGCAGTTTTTACATCAAGTTGCTTGATCAACATTTGATCCCAATGAAAATAAGGATAATTTACGCAAATGAGTTAAACCATTTAAATATTTATATGCAGCCATAATTGCTTTTGCTTGTTTGGTATCGTTTGGTACGTTGTTTAAATTTGATCCAACAATTCAAAAAAATTGAAATATTTTTATTGCAACTTCGCAAGCGATTGCATTAATTATTTTCATTGTTGATTATGTGATTCATTTTGTTACTTATATTTTTGTAAAAAATAAAAATGAACCTTTATGAAAAACCTATTTACGCTATCCGTTTAGTTATGGCGGTATAGTTATTTTATTTTGTATTTTGGCATCACTAAATTCTCTAACTGTTATTGCAGCTGATTTAGATACTAAGAGCTGACATGTGCAATTTTTTAAAAATTTTAATATGATTAAAATTTTACGTTTGCTATTAGTTTTAAAAATTTTTACTCCTTTTAAAATTATTTTTAATGTTTTTCAAAAGCAGGGCAAAATTTTATCCTACGTTTTTGTTTTAGTAGTGGTGTTAATTTTGCTATTTGCTCTTGTTATTTGAAATAACGAAAATACATGACTGAGTGAACAACAAGAAACATGAATCAAATCTAATCCTGGTGTGCAAGATTATTTAAATAATGCTGATTATCAAAATTTATCAAATGGAGTTGTAACAAGTTTTTGAAATAGTTTGTATGCTACAACAATTACGCTAACAACAATTGGATATGGTGATTTTACGCCACACTCTGATACTGCAAAATTTATAGTGATGATTATTTCGGTTGTTGCCGTTGCTCTAATTGCCATCCCTTCCGGGGTGATTGCTGGAGCATTTTTACAAGAAATTCAAAATAAAATTGTTTCATCTAAAACTAATCAATCTAAAAAACAAGATTCAAAACAACAGAATAATTCTGGTGTATCAGAGTAAAATTTTTTAATTCCTTAGGATTTAGTTTAAAAAATCAGCTACATTTTTAGTTAAAGTTACAATTAATTATCAAATTAAAATTTTTCATATTTTTTAATTCACTGCAAAATTTAGTTTAAAATTAGAAAATTTATAACTATGAAAAAAAAGATATTTTTTCACTTATATTTAGTTAGAAATGAGTAATTTTGTTAAAATTTTCTAAAAAAAGTTAAAATTTATACAAAACTATATAAAAAGTTTTAATACTTAGAAAGTGAGAATATTTATGGAACAAAACAACAATGTTAATAATGAAATTGAAATTGTTGAATAGGTAGAAATTGTTTCAAATAAAAGCAAAACTACATTAGTTTTACTTTCATTATTTTTAGGATTCATCGGTTTAGATCGTTTATATGCAGGAAGAATTGGTTTATTTATTTTTAAAATATTTTTAGGTTGAACTGGATGATATTTGGTTGATTTATTTTTGGCAATTACTGGTTCAATGCGTGATGAAAACGGTTTAAGAATTTCTAATTGATAAAAAAATGAAAAATAGCAAATCACAAACTTGCTATTTTCCGAATTGAAATATAAAATGCAACGATTAATGATAGTCGTTGCATTTTATATAATCTTAGTGGAAAAAGATATGAAAAAGCTAATCCACTATTGACAAAAATAAAAATGAACTTGATATAAATTATCAACAATTATATTATGGGAAAAAACCAAAAAATGATTATTTGTGACATTGTGTTTATAAGTTAGTTAAGTAAATACCCAAAATTTTAATAAGAAACAAATCCACAATTTAAAAAAATAAAAAGAAATTTTAATAGTAAAAAATATTATTAACTTAATTTTACACAACAAAAAAGCAAAATTTTTAAAACAAAAACAAAAAAATACTCGCTTAAGATGCAAACTAGTATAATTTCTTTTGTGTGAAAGTGTTGAATTTTATATTTCAATATAAAAAGCAAAAAATAAAAAATTAAGGTGAATAATGAAAAAAAATAAGAAAGTAAAATTATTAATACCAATGATGTTAATAACAAGCATCACTATAGTTAGTTCTTGTATTTCTAATTCTGATGTTACTTTGCCAAAAAAAACAGAACCTATTTTAGATGACAAAAAACCAAAAGATGAATTAGATAATTCTAAAAATAATGGTTTTAAACAAGAGGAAAAAAATTCTAAAGAGTTGTCAAAAGAAAAACCTAAGGAACCTAATCTTAATAATTCAGAGAATAAAAACCCAACCGAAAACCAACTCTTCCCAAATAAGCCGAAAAAAGTAACGGAAGCGGTTCAAAATCCAGAAAACAAAAACTCTGAAATAAATAATTCTGAGAATTCTCGAGATTCAGCAGTAAATAGTCCTAAAATTAAACCCTCTGAAGAAATAAAAAAATCAGAAAACTCAAGCAAAGTTAACGATAACGATGAAGAAAATGAATTAAAAAATACAGAAATTATCGAAAATACCGCACCTAAACAAGAAGAAAAAAAATTACCATCATATATCCCGGATCAAGAAAAAAATTCTAAAGATTTGTCAAAAGAAAAACCTAAGGAACCTAATCTTAATAATCCGGAGAATAAAAAACCAACCGAAACCCAACAACCTTTAACAAATAAGCCAAAAAAAGCAGTTGAAGCGGTTCAAAATCCAGAAAACAAAAACTCTGAAATAAATAATTCTGAGAATTCTCGAGATTCAGTAGTAAATAGTCCTAAAATTAAACCCTCTGAAGAAATAAAAAAATCAGAAAACTCAAGCAAAGTTAACGATAACGATGAAGAAAATGAATTAAAAAATACAGAAATTATCGAAAAAGTCTCGCCTAAACAAGAAGAAAAACCATCAGAAACAATACCAGTTTTAGCAAATCAACAAACAGCAGTTTACCAAACTTACAAAAATTATTTAGATCCAAATTTAGGTTTTGAAAATTATAAATTTAAGGTCAAACAAAAATCAGAAAATACATTTGAAAAGTTTTATAGAATAAATACGCTTTTAAATCGTAAAAATTGAAATTTTAATGAAAAAAGTCAAGTTTTTACTTGAAATTTTAGCTTAAATGAAATTGATGATGTTTTAAAAACTGATCCTTCCCATTCCAACCCTTATTTATGATTATTTTTAGATTTTAAAAGACATGCATGAGAAATTTCAGAATCTTCACCAACATTAATTGATAAAGGTACTTACTCATATTGATCAAACCACTTTAACAAAAATATTCATGAAAATATCAATAAAAAACAAAATGCCGGAATTAAATTTTCATTAAATGAAATTAAAAATAAAAAAGTTTTAGAAATTAATGATATTGACGATGTTGCAATTAAAATAGAATATAGCCTTGATAATGAATTAATTTTTTCATTAAAGAAAAAATCTTCTAGCACCAAATTATTAACTGATAATATTTATGATGCTAAGGCAAACAATAAAATATTTTTTTCATACTTTACATCATTTATAAATTTTAGTTTTACAAGTGAAAATAATCAAAACCAAACCTTAGGTAAATTTGAATTACCTGAAGCATATAAGCATTTTGATTTTGCTGATTTCTTTGATAAAAATGAATTTTTAATTTCCCAATCAAATTTTCCAACAAAAGCTTATTTATTTGATCCAAAAAAACCATTTGAAGTCAATGTTAATTCAAATGATTTAAGTACAAAAGAAGATGTAGATTGAAAAAATGTTGGTAATAAAAAATTCAAAAACACTTACACACCAACACTTAGTCAAGTTTATGGTCATAATGACACACCACTAACTGAAGAAATGCGTATTAGAACATTTTTTTTAGGCGGTACTTGAACAATGTTTGCTAAAGTTAAGCCTTCGGATCCTGAAGACGAAAGATATTATGTAATTACAAACAAGCATGTTTTGGCTGCGATGGGCCCAGCAACAACTTTTAAAAAAATTGGTAATTCATTTTTTAAAAACCATAAAAATGTTGATTTTTGATACGACATTGATACACTTACGAAAAAAGATGATAATTTTAGTATCAAGCATTTTTGAACAATTAGCAAAACAACAAAAAAAGACAAATTAGGTAATATAGATCCTGACGATATAGATGTACAAGTTGTGATTATTGATTTAAAAGAAATTAAACAATTAATTAAACAAAGAATTCTTTACTATAAACTTTCTGTCGAAAACTGAACATCTGTTTTAGAAGATTTTGAAAAATGACCAACGTTGCCACCTTTAGATTTTAGTGACGCCTACACAAATTTATACTCAGATTATGGTAGTTTTTTTGTAAGTTTTTTTATGAATGGTTATGGTGGTTTGGGATACAATAATCAAATTATTCACAAGGCTAAATATACTAAAGAAAATAATAAAGGTCCAGAATTTACATTTGAATATAACAGCGATGAATATTCTCAACTTATGCAAGGTAATAGTGGTTCATTAATTGTGGATGAAAATGGTAAAATAGCCGCAATTTATTGAGGAGGTACCAGAATTAGACCTGGTGTTTCTTTCCAAAAAAAACGAGCTTATCTTTTGAATTCACCAAAAACGGATGTTATTGGGGCAAATTATGGCAAATATGATCCTGCAAAAAATATCAATCCCAATACACTTTGTCACAAAATTATCCAATATTCTCAAAAATTACCAGATAAATTTGAAGTAATTAGTATGTGTCTCCCAGCAGGTAATTAGTTTTTGAAATATTAAAAATAAATAAAAAATAGCATCACAATCTTAGAAAGCAGATTTGATGCTATTTTTCATTATTAAGTTTTAAATAAAGATTAAAACTTTTTTGGCTTTGAAAATGCAAATGTTAAATAACAAAACATAAAAATACCCACTTAAAATTTATATAAGCATAATTTCTTTTATGTAAAAGTGTGTGTTGGATATTATATTGCAATAAAAAAATAGCAAACCATAAACTTGCTATTTTTTATGCTTTTTTAAGCTGCTTTAACCTTTAATAATCCTTGAGCTAAAACATGTCCTCGCATTGCTGTTAGAGCTTCAACGCTAGTTTTAAAATTTGGTAATGTTGTTGGATCTAAATCAGTTGCAAAAACAAAAACTGTATAAAACCCTTTGGTATCTGTTACACCTGGATAATCCACTAATCCCATTCCAGTAGAGATATCAACGGTTTGGTTTAATAAAGTTTCGGGTAATGTTTGATTTATAACATTTTTGCTATATGAATTTTGGGTAGTTTTGAAATTACCATTTTCTTCTAATACAACTGTATCACCATCAGCTGGTTGAGCAATACCATAAACATTTCAATTATTTAAAGCTAAACCTCATTTTTCCATGTTATTTGAATTGTTTAAAAATACAAAATATGACTTAGCTCCATCAACTTTATTTCATGAAATTTTTGGTGTACCTTTGGCTTCATATTTATTAGTTGTTGAGTTTAAAGTAGCGAAATATTTTTTCGGTAAAGTGTTGCTATCATTAATTTTAATATTTTTAATTACGCCATGTACTTCTGATTTGAAATATTTATTAGTTATTTTAGCTACTTGAATTTGATCATCTTTAACTTGAGGTCCGACAAAGTTATAAACATCCATTTTTAAAACTTTACCAGCAATTGCTTTTTCAAAATCTGGAAAAAACAATGGTTTAGAAACATCCAAACCTTCAAAAGCGTTGTCAGTATTTAAAGCAACTACAGTTAACTCATATAAATGATCTTGATCTGGAGGATAAGGCCCAAAATATGTGTTAGCAACTTCTTTTTGAAAACTAGCGGGGATGATTGAGCTGCCAAATTTTTTAGAAGTTGAATTCTCAAATTGTAATAATTGTTCTTTTAATTCGACTGCGGCATTTTCAGGCAGTGCGTTAGTTTTAATATTTCCAACAATTCAGTGAAAAAAAATCCCGCCAACTACATCAGTAGCATCTTTATCAATTAAAGCAATTGCATAAGATTTAGCCCCGGGTACAGCATCTCATGAAAATTGCGGTGAACGATTTGAACCTTTTGAAAATTCAGGTTTTAAAACTCCATTTGCATCGACGCTAGTTGAAGTGATATTCATATTAGCTCCTTTATTTACTGGTTGTTTAGGTTCTTCATTGGCAGCGGGGCCACAAGCAATAATTGTTAATGGCAAAATTGGTGTTGCTGCTAAGAAAAATTTAGTTATTTTTGATTTTTTCATATTTATCCTTTAAAAAATATTTAGTATTAGTTTCTAATTTAAGCATTAGAACTTTTGAAATACTAATTCTTAAATTATACTTCTAAATGAAAAAACTTAAATTAACTTATTTTTTTTAAATAATTTTTAACTTTTTTATAAAACAAAAAAAAAAAAAAAAGTTAAGACGATAACTTAACTTTTAATAATGCTTATTGTGGCTTGATTTGTTTTAATGCTGATTCATCAAATGTTTTAATAAATTCAACCATTAAATCAATTACAGCTTGCATGTCACTTAATGAAGCAACTCCAATTGGTGAGTGTAAATAACGAGTTGGAATTGAAACACTTACAGTAGGAACTCCTCCTTGTCCATATTGTAATTCTTCAGCATCAGTTCCTCCACCTTGAGAAACAAATTTATAGACAGGAATATTGTGTTTTTTACCTAAATCAACTAAAAATTGCAATAACTTTGGATTTGCTAAAGTTCCCCCATCAGCCACACATAAAGCAACCCCGCCACCTAAATGGCTTGTTCCTGGTAAAGCTCCATGAGTATCATGTGCAGCTCCGGTGTCAATTGCGAAAGCAACATCAGGTTTAATAATTGATGTTGAAGTTTTTGCTCCCCTTAATCCTACTTCTTCTTGTACTGTTCCTACAATGTAAGGTTGATTTGGTGTTTCAACATTTTTTAACGCATTAACGATTTCATCAATAACTGTTACTCCAGCACGGTTATCCATTGATTTAGCTCCAACAAAATCTCCATTGTGGAAACGAATTGTTTCACCGTTTAGATAAATTTTATCACCAATTTCTACACCTAATTCTTCAGCCTCTTTTTTGTCTTTAAAACCAAAATCAGCAAATAAATCTTTTTGCTCAACAGCTTTTGTAATTTTATCACGTTCTAAAATGTGAATTGAAGTGTGTCCAAATACTCCGTAAAATAGCTTCCCTGCTGTAGTAATTAATTTTGCTCGAGTTCCAACTACAACATTTGGTCAAACTCCACCGATTGCTTTAATTAGTAATTGCCCATTGTCTAAAATTCTTAAAACAATGTAACCAACTTCATCCATGTGTGCCGCTAGTAAAATTTTTGGTCCAGTTGTTTGCCCTTTTTTAGTCATAATTAGTGACCCAAAATTATCACGTGCATAATCAACTCCGGCATTTTTAGTGTTGGCTTTTAGTTGTTCAACCACCTCATCTTCGTGACGCGACATTCCTTCGATTTCGCAGTAAGTTTTTAATTTATTAAACAAATGATCTAAATTTTTATTATTCATTTTTTCTCCTTAAATAATTTCACATGAAATTTTAGCATTTATTAACTAATTTAATGCATATTTAATTAATAAATTTTTGTTTAAAAATTGCAAATTTTTAGTTATTTTAATTTTAGGGTTTGTTTTTTAAAATTAAAGTGGCTAACTTAATTTTAATTAAGCTTATTTTTGTATAATTTAAAGCATGAAATCACGTAAAAAAATTTTTGGTTCTATTGCTTTTGGAGTTATTATTTCAGTTACACTGGTAGCTTGTGGCGAAGTATCAGTTACTACAACTACTCAACCACCACAACCAAATCCACCACAACCGCCAATAGATACTAATCCCAATCAGGCAAATTCTGCACCAAAACCAAATCCACAACCCCCAGTGGATACTAATTCAAGTCTGTCAACCCCAACCCCGAAACCAAATCAACAACCTCCGGTAGATACTAATCCAAGCCATCTTAATCCTGCAACAAAACCAGATCCACAACCCAAACTAGCTGAAGATTTGGATCTAGCTATTGGAGATCTTGAATTATTTAAAGATTTTAAAATTACATTAACAAATGATAAATTACCCCCAAGTGCTTTGATAAATAAATACAAAAAATTTCCATATATTTTTTATAAAGATATATTTAAAATTGATAAACAACCCAAGATTGAGGATAGTGAAATTAAATTAAACGTTTTTAGCTTTAATGACTACACTGGTAAAGTTGAAGTGGAAGTAATTATAGAACACTACAATAAAAAAGCTAAAAAAGTTTTTGAATTACAAACAGCAACAAATTTTGTTGATAAATTTAATGAACAAACAAGACCTAAATTCGATCTAAAATCAAATATATCTTTTAAATCTAAAGGTAACTTAGATGAAGAATATATTCATGAAAATTATGTTCTTCTTAAAAGTTATGCAACTAATCCACCACTTTTTAATAAAGTGATAATAGATAATATAGAACGTTTTGGTAAATTAGATATAAGTGCAAAAATTAATAATATGGAAGTTCCTAGAGATCTTTGAAATTTTTCCATAAATAATGTTGAAATAAAAGAAAATAAATTGTTTATTGATTATGAATTTGAAGTAATTTTTGAGTGATATGATAAAAGATATAATAAAGGTGCATTTAATTCAAATGTTTATAAGGGAAAAGTTAAAAATTCAAAAATAGTTATAGATTTTAATTTAGATCCTAAAAATATTTTTGAAAATGTTACTGTAAAAAATAATTTTGAAAAAGGATTTTTTTATCCTTCTTGATATAAATACGTATTTGAAATAGTTCGTAACGGAACCCAAGCAGAACGTAATTGATTGTATAATTTTGATGATGATTCATCAGAGTTTGAAAACTTTAAAATATTAAATAACAGCTTTTATAATAGTATTAAGACAATTTTTGATGAAAAGTTTTTAGATATCAAAAATAAAGAAACTGATTTTATTAAACATTTTTTTAATTTTCCAAAAGACTTTAATTTTGATGAATATATTGTAAATGTTGGAACAATAGCAAATGTAAATGATATAAATGGAACTATGGTTCTTACTTTAGCTTTTACAAAAAAAAATACAAAATTTGCAGGCAAGCCTTTATTAACTAAAACTTATACAATCAGAAACATGAATAAATGAAAAAAAACTGACTATAATTATTTTAGTTTAAAAAAGAAACCGGCTATTGATACTCAAAAAGGCATCAATATACTAAATAGCATTTTAAATGACGAAACAAATTACAAAAATAAAAATAATATAGATACTTATTTTGATACTCCTAATAAACAAATTCACATTAATCTTACTGGCGAAATATCAAAAAATATAAATTTGGATAACTTTAGTAATTTTAATTTAGATAAAATGTTAAATTTATTTTATAAAAATTATAAATTACCAATTAAAGAATTTGAGAAAAGACTTTTTCCAGTTGTTTGGTGAGATCCTATAAATGGTATTGAAATCAAAGCTTTTTCGGGATATATTGAAAATAAAAAACTTTATATAACATTTAAATACTTTCTTAAAGTTGAAGGTGATTCTACCTCTAAAGAAATGTCACAAACATTGATTTACGATGTTACTAAAAAAACTAATAATAAAGGTAATCAATATTACATTGTAAATTAGTTATTAAGATACAAAATTTATTTTGTATTTCCAAATTAAAATATGAAAATATAGTAACTATAAGCACGGATAAAAAAGTTAATTTTTTAAATAGTATGAAACTCTCATGTATTTGAGAAGTTTTTAACTACAAATTGATTGAATTTTTTCGTTGTTATATCAATTGATATATGTTTGAATTTCTTCTTTTGAGTCATAAGAGATAATTTTGAAAATATCAATAAAATTTAATCATTTTAAATTTTATATAAGAAAAGAAATACTCAGCTTTTTTAATCGTCTAATAAATTACCGATTCATAAAATTAATAAAATTGCACTTTTGTTTTTGGCTATATTAGTAAATTCTAATGATAAATATTAAATTTTATGATTTAAATTAATAATTTATTTATTTGAAAAATAACTAATTTCTTTGTGATTTTACAAAATAAAATTTGTATTATATTTATTTCATTTTTTTATTTTTATGATGAATAGTTACTGATAAACAAAAATAATTTTTTTTATGCAAAAATGCATTTTGACTTTAATTTTAATGAAGAAACATTCATTAATAAAATTATTTTAATTACTAAAAGAGTATAATTTATTTTTATTATTAAATTAAGGAGTAATCGAATGAAAAAAACATTGAAATGAATTGGATCATTAAGTGCTATTGCTGTTGTTTCATCAGCTGCAGCACTTTTTGTTTTTCAGCCTTGAAACAAACAAGAAAATGTTGTAACAGATTTAGCACTAAAAACATTTAACTATAATCTTGTTGCAAAAGCACCTATTGATACTAAGGAAACAACCAAACCTGGAGAAAAATCTTTAGTAGAAGTTGCTAAAACTGAAGAAGCAAAAGAAGTTGCTACAACACCCAAAACCGAATCTAGTTCAACATCATCTGCGTCAGGAAAAACAGATGTTGAATTATTAAATAATATTAAAGATAGCACCAACTCTGTTTTAGATGCTTATTTAAAAGCAACTAAAACAAATGAAATAGTCCCAATTGAAGAAGTTGAAACACTAGAGACAACACCCAAAACCGATATTGAAGTTAATGAGGATGCAGGAGGCTATGGAACATATAACCGCCAAAGGGGAAAATACAACGGTAAGTGAAACAGTAACACTTATGCTCAAGGCGGACAAGAATCGACTCAAACAATGACAGCTTTGGTTTATAGCCAACAAAAATTTAAAGCACTAAAATCTGGGGCAAAAAAAATTAACTCAGCTGATTTTAAATTTATAGCAGTAAATAGCTTATTTTTCACAGGGGCTGAAATTTTAGAACTTGATGAAGAAGTTAAAAAAGCTGCGGTTGATTTTATGAATAAAGATTTAGAAGAAACGATTGCAAAATCAACAGGATATGAAAGACAACGCTGAGATGAATGACAAAAAGTTGCTCCAAAAAGAACAGTGGATAACTTAACTGATCAAGAAATTTCTTGATTAAAACAAGGAATGTTCCCAACCTCCGCTTTTAGTTGAGGCTTTAGACCAGCATTTATTAATACTTATGTTTATGAACAAACTAAGAAAAACTTAGATCGTTACATTCCCGTAGCTTCAAGCTCACAATTGGGACAAGATGACATTTTTAACTTAAATTTTAATGGAAATTCAAGCACTGAAACAAAAAATAAATGAGAAGTAAAAACCGAAGAAATTCAAACAGTAAATAAAACTGCAGCAGTTTTAAAAACTTATAAAAATACAGAAGGTGTAATTCGTTACATTGTTGAAATTTTTGATCCATTAAAAATTAATGATTCAAGTGAATTTTTAGAACTTGTTAAAAAACAAGTTGGTGAATCTTTTACAGATCTAGGTGTTGTAGTTCGTGATATTAAAGATAGCACAGTAAAATCTGCAGCTGAAATTGTAAAAAAATTACCATCATTTGTAAAATCATTAACACTATTTTATGAAACATCTAATCCAAGTGTTGTTAATGCTTTAGGACAAAATACTAACTTTGATGAGAAAACACCATTATTTGAATTAAATATCGTTGGCTCTTATAACAATGGTAATTCAATTGATGATAGTAAAGTTTTAAATTCTGTTGATCCTCAAGTTTTTGTAAAAGTAAGACAAGGAACATTTAGTTATGGAACAAATGTTATTTTTAAAAAATTTGAAGTTGGAAGTGAAGTTAATAAACAACTATTAGAAAACATTTTTAAACTTGTTTACATCAAAGACAAAGATCGTAGAGAGTTCCAAGGTGAATTTGGTAGTGGTGGATATGTAACTAATTGAGATTTATCAAAAACTGAATTAATTGACTTAAATAATATGGAATTTCCACAACGTGATGAAAATCAACCATTAAAACTAACTTCTGTATTGTTTAGCGAAGTAAAAAATAATACATTAAACATGAATCTATCTGACTTATCAGTTGACAACACTGACAAAATTTCAGAACACGGTTCAGTAATGTATGGTAAAAAAGCAGAAAAACAACCGACAAAATTAGTTTTAGAAGCTAAATCAAGTCGTTCAACCCAAGAAGATATTGAAACTTTAGTAAGAGTTTTTAACTACTCACACCAAATTAATATTATTGATTTATCAAGTGTTAGTGATTTTACTGAAGAAGCAGTTAAAAAACTGTTTATTAATGTAAATCGTAAGGTTACCGTTAAAACAGCGGATGGTGAATTTGCTGTAGAAGCAAAAGCTAAAACAGAATCCAAGTAGGGTAAACTCAAAAAAATCAAAAATTTATAGTTAATTTAGAAAAAAGTAATATTTTTCAAATAATGTAGGCTCTATAAACTAAAACAAAAAAGTGAACCACAAAAGATTAAACTTGCTCCAATATTAGAGCAAGTAAAACTTGTGGATTCACTTTTTTTAGTTTAAGTTTTTTAGTTTATTTTTTTTATGAATAATTTATTTAGTAATCAATATAAAATATTATATCCAAGGTTTTTCCATAATAAATTCTGTTTGATTTTTAAATAAAGCTAAATTAGTTTTTAGACCGATTATTCTAATTGAAATTAAATATTTTAATGATTCATAGTAGTTGTTTGCATTGATGTTTTAAAAATATTTTCTAAGCTAAGGTCATAACATATTTTTTAAAATATTAGTGAACCATAATTTTTGTTTTTATTATGATATTTTTCAAACCATCAATATGAATAAAAAGTATTTTTTTAACTTTTTATTTTCACATATCAATATTTATATACTCAACATTATTTTTTTAGCTTTTATAAAATTAATATGACTCATTTTTAGATCTTATAATTGCTTAATCTTAAAATAGCTTTTTAGCTATTTTAATAAGTTTTAAGGATTGCGTTTTTTGTTCATCTTTATTTTGTAAAAAGATTAAAGGTGTAATTTTCCCCAGTTACATTTTTGTATACAGGAATGAAAAAAGTTCTGTTAAATGTTTTGGGTTCAAAACCTTGTATTTTAATTGTAAAGGTAACATCTGCATAAAGTTTTTTATTGCGTATATAAAGTTTATTAAGATGAAAATTATTATAAAAATCATCTCATCAATAAATTGGGAAAGGGTACAAATCAGATCTAAACAAAGAAAGGCCATATTCCTTGTATAAAAAGTTAAATCATTTATTATAAAGATCCTTATTTAATGAAGATACATTAAATTCATATTCATTTTCTGTTTCTCATATATTAGCAATTGATCTTTTGTTTAACCGAAGCATTGTATCAATTGATGAATTAAGTTTTTCATCATTAGCATCTAATCAAAACATAATATGAAAATCATTAAATTTTTCTTCACTTCATTTGTTTAATCCCGTAATTTTATATTTTTTTTCATAAATTTCCTTACCTGAAAAATAATGGCCATTTGCATCTTCAGTTTTTTCCAAAAATACTAAGGTGACGTCAAGCGTCCCTTCCTTATCATCAAATGCATCAATTGATTTTACAGCCATTGAAAATTTACGAACATTATACTCAGGAATATCAAAAAAATACGAAATAAAAGCTCCGATGTACTCTTCCCTATGATATTTTTTGTTAAAAATAATTTGAATATTATGAAACCCTGTATTTAATTTTCAAAATGGTTTTCCATGATAGTAATTATTTACTGTGCTACCTGTATCAAATAAATTTTCTTTTTCTTCTGATTCTTTTTTAAAAACTTCATTAAATCAAGAAGGAAATGTTGTACCTTTTTCAAAGTTAGCTTTAACTTTTACTTTATCAAAAATTTCTTTAAAATTTTGCTCTAAACCAATATTTAGAAATTCCGTTTGATAAAAATTGTAAAATCTATCTTCTATTTTATTTTGACCTTCAATCAATAATTTATAATAACCATTATAAGTGTATTTAACAGTTAGTATATTATTTTTTTCTTGAGCGCTTTCAATTGTTATTCTTGGACTCTTTAAAGGCGAATTATTGATTATCTCAAGATTACCTAACTCTTTTAATTTTGTTATTTTTTCTTGATCGCTTTTAGTTTTATCATTTAAAAAATTTACATATTCACTAATATTTTTGTCCAAAATATTTAAATTTGTAATTTTTAAATTCATATATTCAGTTGGTGAATTTAGTAATAAATTAGTTTTAAATTCATATATTTTTTGTTCAATTTTTTCACCTGAAATTATTTTTGCTTGAAGTTTTATTGTTCCTTCAAAATCATTAAAGCTCAAAGCTTTCAATTCTACTTGAGGATTAGGGATTTTTGGGTCAATGTTAATATTAAAAAAATGATTATTTAATTTAAGTGATACTTCGTTTTCTAAAAGTTGACTAGGAAATTTTGGGACGTTGATTTGAATATTGAAATTATTAAATAATGAACCAATTTCTTGTTTAGCACCATCATTATTATCATCATTATTAGGATTGGGATTTGGTTTTGGTTTTGGTTCAGGAATGAGTTCCGGGTTAGGGTTTGGTTCGATCGGCTCAAATGGTTTTGTAGTATGTTGGATATCAAATATTTGTTGTTTAACTTCGACATCATCAATGTTAATAACGACATTAATTTTTTTAATGTTTTTTGAAATTGAAAAAATTGTTTCAAATTTAAAGTTTGAAATTTCTTGATTCTTAGAATAAAGAAACACACCATCAATAGATGATATGTTTACTGAAATTTTTTTAGCTTTGACAGGTAAATTTGTAACATTTAAGCTAAAATAACTTTTTTCAGAGTTATTTAATTCCATTTCTTCAGCAATGTTAATTACAACTTCTTGTTTTTTTGTAATACTATTATCATTGCTGCAAGCCAAAATTGTTAAAGGGATAAAAGGCGTTGTTAATATTGATAATAAAAGTTTATTATGTGTTTTCATAAATAAATTTTAATATTAAATTTTGAAAAATACAAAATATTTAAAATATTATTTGTTTGCTGCAAATTTTTCAATCATTTTTTAAAATCTTGATTACTAATTTATAGTTTAAATCAAGAAAGTTTATAAGTTTTTTCATACATTTTAAAAAATTCTAACCATTCCGATAGTTTTAAATGCTTTGTAATAATAAAAAAATAAAATTCCAATTTTAGTGGGCTTAATATTGAAGTTGTGTCAATTTTTTAAGTTTATTTTTCGCATAATTTAAATAATTTTGAATGAAATTTAGCATTTATTAAATTATTTTTAATACATATTTAATTAATAAATTTAGTTTTAAAAATGATAAATTTTTATTCATTTTAAAACTAAAATTTGCTTTTAAAAATTAAAGTAGCTAACTTAATTTTAATCAATTTTATTTTTGTATAATTAAAGCATGAAATTACGTAAAAACATTCTTGGTTCTATCGCTTTTGGAGTTATGGCTTCAGTTACGCTTGTGGCTTGTGGTGAAGTATCTTTTGCTACGAATCCTCAACCAACACCAATTCCACAACCACCAGTAGATACTAATCCTAATCAACCAACACCAATTCCACAACCTCCAATAAATAATAATCCAGTTCAGCCAACACCAACCCCTGCACCAGAACCAATTCCTGAACCACCAAAAAACTCAGATCCATCAATTAGATCTATTGATTTATTTAAAGATTTTACAATTACATTAAATAATAGCCAGGTTTTTCCAAGTGATGTAGTTTATAGAAATGAACCATTTATAGTTAAAAAAGCTTATTTTACAATTACAAAAAATGATCAAATTAGTGATCAAGAAATCACAATTAAATCATTAAGTTTTAATGATTATAGTGGTAAATTAGAATTAGAAGTAACTATTAATCACAATGGCAAAACAGCAACTAAAATTTATCAATTTCAAACAACTTTTCAAATTGCTGAAAACTTGTCAAGTTACACTTATGTTGGAACAATTAATTTCAAACCTAAAGCAAATTTAATTATGCAAGAAATTGATGAATATATTACAGATACTTCGCGCTCTTGACTTACAGATGATCAAAAAATTGAAAAATTAAAAAAATTGGGTAAAGTAGAATATGAAGTTGAATTAAATGGCATTAAATTACCACTTAATAAATTAGAATTTAATATAAGAAGTATTGAAAAAGAAAATAATCAATTAGTTATTGAATATATTATTAATTCAACAATGTATTGAAAAAATAAAAATGATACCACTATTCATTCAAGAAATCACGGTTCTAAATCATATGAAGCTGGAACTAATTTTTATAAAATAGCAATTAATTTACCTACATCAACCTCAAAAAATGCTACTGCAATTAAAATTTTCGATAAAATTAGCGTTAAATCTAATTTTGAAAAAGGTAATATTTATCCTTCTTGATACCAGTTGATTTTTAAAAAATGACGTGGTACTTCTAGGATAGAACGCGACGCTTTATTTGATATGGATGTGACAAAAAATATTTATGAAGGTGAAAATTTTCGTGCATTAAATGGTATTTTTAGTGATAAAAGTATATTATTTACTGAAACTTATTTGAGCAACAATGATGGTTCTATAGCTTTTATTAATAACTTTTTTAATTTTCCAAGTGATTTTAAAATTGCAGATTATGTTGTAAATGTCGCTGAAATTGTAGAAGCTAATGATGTTGAAGGCAGCTTAAATGTTAAATTGGGTTTTGCTAAAAGATATAAAGAAGATTATTTAGTACCAACAAATGAAATAAGAGAAATTTATACTAAAACTTTTAAAATTACTGGTTTAAATAAATGAACCGATAGTGATTATGATAAATTTAAATTAGAAGCAAAAAATGCACAAAATTTTGAACAAGGTATTTCTACTTTAAATGGTTGATTAAACTTAGATGGTTATAATAACAAATCAAATATTGATGCTCAATTTGACAACGAAAATGTAGAAATACCAATTGAAATACCAGAAAAAGAAAATACAAATCTTATTAATAATATTGTAAAAATGTTTTATAACAATCATAGATTATCAATTTTACGACCTAACAACTACCCTTTTCCAGTTGACTGATTTAATACAATTAATTTTAAAAAAATAAAAATTGTGTCTGCAAAAATAGTTAAAAAGCAATTGTACATAACTTTTGAATATCAACCTTATGTAGTTGGTTCTACAGTGAAAATGCGGAGTCAAACTTTAATTTATGGTATTACTCAAAAAACTGAAAATGGCAAAACTAAATATATTGTTCACTAAATTTTAATTATTAAAAATACAAAATCAATTTGTTAGCTCATATAAATAATCGCACTAAATAATTAAAGATTTGTTGTGTTTTTATGTACAAATTGGTAATAAAGAAATTTTGTCAGGATAAGCTTCATGCAATTGGCGTACTCAGCTGCAGAATGATCCTGGACTAACATTTTCTTGACCTTCGTCGTCGTCGGTATTATCGCCAATAACATTATGTCACCAAGATTTAAATAAATCAACAGTGCTAATATCAATTCCTCCTCAATAAACACCAGCAATATTATTTTGACCATCAACAAAAGCGGTTCCGGAAGAACCTTTAGTATTTAAATATCAATTATTAAATTTATCTGTTTTTTTATAGTTATTTGAATTTATTCCCACCGAAACGGGTTCGCTTTTTTGATCACCCATTAATCATCCGGTATTAATAATTTTATTAATATGATAAGACAAATTTGCTTTACCAGGATAGCCATTAATATAAATATCAACTAAATTGGTGCCACTATTTAAATAAATCAAATGTTTGAGCGGTGAATTGAAACTTAATGGCGGTAAATTTTCTCATTTTTTAAAATACTGTTGCATTATTTGATGGTGTTTTGGATTTGAAATAGTTTTCAGGATTAAATTTATGTCAATAATTGCAATTCCCATATCTAATTGGTGTTTGCCTGTGTGATCATAACCTAAAGGATTATTTTGTTTACTTACAACATTTTTTGGATATCAAACAAAACTTGCTAAATTTAAAGGGCTAATTGCTTTTAATTTTTTTCCATAATCATTAGTTCATTTTGCAACCATATCTCCGAAAGGGATGTAACCTTTAGTATCTAAAATATCACCAATCGGTTTGTCATCATTGAAGTTAGGATTTATTTTAAAATTATGTCCTGAATATTTATCAAACACATGTTTGTTAGTTGCTACATAATATAAACCATCATTTCTGTCAACATTAACTTTAGAAATCATAGTTCATGTTCCACTCGCGCTAAAAGTTCTACTTCTTAAATCTGCCATTATTTTATTTTCGTTAAATTTGTAAATTCTTTCTACAAAATCAACAAAACTATTTTGGTATTTAAAAACATTATTTCTTTGATGAATAAAATCTTTATAACTAACTCTTTGTAAGTATTCAGTATCAAAAGCATTTAAATAAAAATTTTTTGGTAATTGTGAATTTAGATCTACCGAATCAAATAAACTGACTTGATCTAATTCTGGATTATAAAATGAAAGATCATTACTAAAATTAGGAAAACTATCGGGAGCATTTGATACAAAATCATCATATTTTGAATTTAATTTATATGGAATTAAACTATTATTATTGGGGTTTGTAGTTTGATATTGAATTCCAGTAAAAGAACTCAAATAATCAAATAAATATTGATTTTTATCTTTGTTAAATAAACTATAATTGTGAAATAATAAATTATTTGTTTTATCGATATTTTCAACTTCAAAATTCAATTTTTTACCAACTTTTGTAATTGTTAATCTTACATTTTCTAAATTTAAATCAACACTATAATTACCATTAGTTAATAAATATTGATAATCAATTTTTAAACCAATCCCTAAGGGAAAATTATTTTTTTTAGAATCACTGTTAAATACATTTCCCTTAACATTATTTTTATAGTATCATCCTAGGTTATAATGGTTATTTTCCAATAAATTAGTCTTTTTAGGATGAATTGCAAGATAAACAAGCAATTTAGTATTTTCATAATTTGGCTCAGTATCCAAAACATCATTAAATAAGTTTTGATCAATACTTCAAATAAATTTTTTGGTTGCTTTTTGATATGATCAAACTTCTTTATCCATTAATTGATTAATTCTTCAATTTTTTAAATATTTATTATTTTCAGTTTTTTGAACTAATAATTTATTGTTCACAAAACCTAAATTTGAATTTCTTAAATTTTCAACTCCACGATAAATAGTGCTATTAGCTTTGAATTCTATAACATTTTGATTAATATTATTAATTGCAGAAAATCCTTGCGCTAAACTTGAGTTAGTTTTATCTTCTTCTTTTTTGAGTTTTTCTTCGGGTTCATTTTTTAATTTAGGATTTAAATTAGCATTTTTTCCTTTGCCTTTTTTAGGAACTGCTAATTCAATTTCTTTCTTGTCTCCCGAGTTATTATTAGAATCTTTTTTAGGATTAGAATCATTTCCTTTATTTTTTTCTGAAAAATCTGTTTTAGGCTTTTCTTTGGGTTTATTTTCTAATTTAGGATTTAATTTATTTTTGTTATTTTGATTTTCTTTTTTATCTAATTGTTTGGGATCATGTATAGGAAAAGGTTTGGGTATTTGCGGGTCATCTTCTCCCTTATCTATTTTTTGTATGGGGGCGCAAGAAAATAAAAAAAATCCAGTACTAAATATTGTTATAGGTATAGATTTAAAAATTAATTTGTTTTTTAAATTCATAATATTGAATTATATCACTTGCATTTTAGGTATTTTAAATTGTGTATTTTCAAGCAAAATTTTCTATTCACGTTTTCCAGCAAAACTTTATTTAATTTTTGTTAGCAAAATTATAGGAAATTATAAATAAATAAGCATTGAGATGAATTAGCTAATTATGAAATTAAAAATTTAAAAATAAAAACAGTAATTATTAAATTCCAAAATATTCATATAAAGTAGCGCTCTTTTTCTATTTGCTTTATATATATATATATATATATTAAAATATAAATAATTAATAACCATGAGGCAGGAATTGATTTTTACTTATTAGTTATTTTTTATTTTTTTGAAATAAGCAAAAAAGTTTTAAATACCATAAAAAAACAAGCTAAAATAATTTTTTTTATTAAAAAAAAGATCTTAAATAAATTTATAAATTAGAGCCTAAATTACATTAAGCATCAATTCAAGATTAGCATTACCAATTTATTAATTAAATTTTTAATTAATAAAATAATTTACACTAGGCTTTTTGAAAGAAGGTTTTTATGAAAAACACAAATAATAATTTCAAATTACAAAATTTAAGGAAAACTAGTTTATTTGTTTTATCAACCATTCCATTAATAGCATCGAGTATTGCTATTTCAGGAGTGGGAAACGGACCTAATGACTGGTATGATGGCGAAAGTATTATGGATTGAATTAATAATCCTATTAATAATATTAAAAATTTAACCCCTGGTCAAAAAGAAGCGTTTGTCAAAGGTAATGCCCATACTTTTGGAAAAAATGATATTCTTCAAGTTGAATCTGATATGGCTGAGCTTTATCAGCGGTACATAGCTATGAAAAAATTAAGGGATACTACTACTGGTGAATATTATCCTCACTATTCTCAGTCAGAAGAATTTGTTAGACCTATTTTTGATAAAGCACTAGAAGATGCTAAAAATGCTTTATCTAATCCAAATTACAATGTAATTGATTTTGTTGAAATCAAAAAATTAGGGGAAGATCTATATAAAAAATGAAATGCTCTTGATGGTTTTGAAAATATTCTTCTTAAAGAAGTTGCTTCGAAAAAAGTTTTAACACCTGCTATAAAAGCCTATTTTAATAATTGGATAATAGTTGGTTTAAGATCTATGCGAGAAAATGAAATGGGGGAAAGAAATAATATAAATGAAGCCTATTTAGGCAAAGTTAAAGAATGAAAATCATTGATTGATCAAGCGACAAAAAAATTAGAAGGCTATATTGCTTTTATTAATGAATATAAAATTAAAAAGAATGAAGCCAAATATCAAAATGCAACATCAAGATTAAAAGAAGATTTTGATAATGCTATTGAAAATGCTTTAAAAGCAGATATCATGACACCTGACATCGAATCTGAAAAACAAAAAATTATTAATGCTTGAAATAACTTAGATGGCTTAGTAAATTCCAATGAAAATTTAAGAACTTTAGAAAACAAAATCCAAGATGTTAATAAATTGCCACACTTAACCAACGGTTATAAACAAAAAATTATTGATTTATTAAATTCTAGTGGTAAAAGAACTGCAAATTTAAGTAAAACAAATGAAAAATATAGCGAAGATTTAGAAAAAATAGTTGCAGATGCTAGAGAAAAAGATAATCAATTCAATAGTGTTGTAGAAGCCTTTAAAAATTATCAAAATACTATTGGAACAATAAAATATGATGAAGCTAGCAATAAATTAGCAGAGGATACAAAAGTTTTTGAAGCTTTAGCATCCATTTTAGAAGATCCCGCACAATCAGATGGTTCAATTGCAAAAACAGTAGATAATCTTTTGAATAAGTCATATGATTTACAGTATTTCAAATTGAAATTTACTAGAAATTTAAGAGATGTTCAAAGCGCAATACAAAAAATAAATCAAGCTAAAAATGCTTTAAATGGTGTGGAAGAATTTCAGAGAAAAAAACAAGTTTTAATAGATAAATTAAATGAAGAACCGCTAAAAAATTTAAACACACCAACTAAAAATGATATAAAATCTAAAATTAATGCTGCAAAAACTTCTTCAGAACTTTCTGATATAGAAGCTAAAGCTGATGATTTAAATAAGGCAGTCGAATATTTAAAATCTGTTATTGCTGATATGGAAGGCTATAAAAGAAATGGTGAATATACACTAGCAACTAATAGAAGTGAATATGATGCGGCCTTACAATCTCTAAAAGATAAATTAGTTGCTAATTTATTTGTGGATTCAGTTGATAATTTATCTAGATTTATTTCTAATGGAGTTCAAGCTAAAACTAAATTAAATGGCCTAGAAGTTAGAAAAAACCAACTAAAAGAGAAATTAAAAACTTTACCTTTAAGTAATTTAAATCAAGAAACAAAAGAAGCAATTACAGCAAAAATTGATGGAGCTCATAGTGTTTCTGAATTAGATTCACTTGACACAAAAGCAACAGAAATTGCCAATACATTTAAAACCCTAAAAGATAAAATTACAGACTTAGAAGCTTATAAAAATAATGTTGATTACACATTGTCAACTGAAAATTTAAAAACAGCTTATGATAATGCCTTAGCATCATTAAAAACCAAAGATACTACAAATATTTTGGACGACACAGTTGATTTGCTTACAAACTTAGTTCAAGCTGGAACGACGGCAAAAGATAATTTAAATGGGATTGAACAACTTCAGAGTCAAAAAGAAGCAAAAGTTGAGCAAGCTAAAAATGCAATTAAAAGCTTAAATAAATTAAATAATAATTTAAAAAATGAGTTTGAACAAAAAATTAGCGCTTTATTAACAGCTAGCAATTCTTCAGAACCACTAGATCAATTTAGCAATAAAGTTACTTTAATTCAAACCGAAGCAACTACTCTAAATAACTTATTTGCTGAAATGAATACAGCTTTAACTAAATTTAGAGATAGATATCATATTGAAACTAATGGTAAATTATCAACAAATTGAGATACTGAAAAAGAAAAAGTTTTATCTGCAATTGATGAAGTAGTAACAATTAGCCTATCTAGGAATATTAATAATACTTATGATTTACAAACTAATAGTAGCGTTATGTTTAAACCTGGAGCGACCGCTACAAAAGTTCAAGAAATAATTTCGAAAATTAAAACTGCTACAGCGGCACTAAATGGAGATTTAATAGCTAAGCAAAATGCTTTAAAAACAGAATTAGCTAAAGAGCCTTTCAATAAATTAGATTCTGCTATAATCCAAAAAATCACTCAAGAAATTAATGCTGCAACAACATTGGAATCATTAAATTTATTTGAAGCAAAAATTAATACAGCCAAACCGGTTGTAGTAGAGATTAATGATAAAGTTACTCAGCTTATAAATATGGAAGCATCAAAAAATTATAAATTAGCTAGTGATGACAAGCAATCAAGTTTTAATACAATTAAAAACAATATTGAAAGCCTACTAAGTCAAGATTTATTTGAAGCTACAAAATTAGAACAAGCTAAAGAAACACTAAAAACATTTAATAATATTAATTTAGATGGTGACAAAAATTTAGAAGCCGCGCTTGAAAAATTAAATAACCTAACAAATATTAAAGTTACACAAAGAACAGCGATTGTTACAAAAGCTCAAAATTTAGATGAAACAGATAATAAAACCAAATTAGATAATTTAGTTACTACATTCACTGCAATAAATAATGATATTGCAACAAAACAAAGTGCAATAGCTGGTTTATCGCATTTATCGCCTGAAGTTCAAAAATATTTTAAAGACCAATTATCAAATATCAATCCTAGTTTAGATAAAACACAAATTGATACAAAACTTGCTAAAGATCTTGCTAATGCTACAACATTAAATGCTAAATTTACAGATTTAGAAGCTAAATTAAAATCATATACAGATGTAATTGGCACATCAAAACACAATTTAGCAACTAACAAAGATGCTGAAGATAATAAAGTCATAGCTGAACTTGCTAAGGTTTTAGCAACGCCAACTGTTTCGACATTAACCGCCACAACAAATATCAATGGTGGAACTTTGAGTGTAACTGATGACGCTAAAGTTGATGAGACAATTACTGCAATTGATAATTCGTTAAAAACACTTGATGGCGAAAATATTCTTAAAAAACAAAAAACTGATTATGCTAATGAGATTAAAAATCAAATTAAAGTTTTACCGCATTTTTCAAATGATTTAGGAACTGAATTTGATAATCGAATTAGTGCTCTTATTACAGCTAATGTTGATAATGCAACTCAATCGCTTGATGAATTCAAACCATTAATTAATGCTTTAAAAACTGAAGCTGAAAATTTAAATAATGACTATGATAAATTATCTAGTGCTTTACAAGATTATTTAAATACATTTGATAAAACTAAATACATCAAAGCAACTAATAAAGATGAGCAAAATAACGCAGTATTTACAGCACTAAATGAAGTGTTGGAACCAAGTGTTTCAAAACCTAGTGATTTAACTAAAGACTATACAATTGCAGCTTTAAAAATGAAATTTGGCACAACTACAACCAAAATCAACGAAGCTGTAGCAAAAATTACAGCAGCCAAAGTAGCGCTAAATGGTGAAACTATTTTAAAACAACAAAAAACTGATTTTGTTACTGAAATTAAAAAAGAGATTGCTGCACTAAATCACATTTCAGTTGATTTAGCACATGAATTTGATGACAAAATTGATAAAATTGCAGCCCCTTATTTAGATAATGCTGATCAAGATTTAGATGCTTTTAAAGTACTAGTAAATGCAGTAAAAACAACATCCGAAAAATTGAATTCTGAATATTCAAAAGTTAATGATGCTTTTGTTAACTATAAAAATACAATTGGAACTAATGCTTATGATCATGCAACCAATCAAAATACTCAGAATGATGCAGTATTTGCAGCCTTAAATACACTTGTTGATCCAAAATTAACAAAACCAACAACACTAACAAAAGATTATAAAGTTGATAGTTTAAAATTAGCAGTTGGAACTGATTTGGCAAAACTTACTAAAGCGGTTGATAATATCAAGGCTGCTACAGTGGCCCTTGATGGCGATCAAGTTGTTTTAAAAAATAAAAAAGATGAATTGAAAAATTTATTAAAAAATTCGCCACTAAACGATCTTCCAGACAGTGTTAAAGATAAACTAAAAGAAGAAATTAATTCCAAATCAGATCTAGGTGATTTAAATAAAATTAAAGATCGCATTGATACTGCTAAAGATGTAATAGAAAAAGTTAAAGCACAAATTATTGATTTAACAGCTAAAAAAGCTACTCCGGATTACAAATTAGCTGATAAAGCAAATAAAAATAATTTAGATGAAGCATTAACAAAATTAAATGGAGACTTAACTAAAGATTTATTTGATCAAACTAATGTAGATGAAGCTAAGGAAAATATTGATGCAGCTAAAAATGTAACATTAAATGGTGATGCACACCTACAAGCTGCTAAAAAGCAAATTGATGATTTAGTTAACTTAAGTAACAATCAAAAAAATCAAGCGAAAACTAAATTAGATGAAATTGCAAATTCATCAAATAATAAAGCAGGTAATCCAACTTCGAAAGCAGATCTTGATGCAGCTGTGGAGAATTTTAAAGCAATTGATAATGAAATGGAAATTGCTAAAAACAAAATTGCTAATTTAAGTCATTTAAATAACACTGTTACAAATAAAGGAAAAGATGATATTAGCAAAATTGACATCAAAGACCTTTCAAGTTCTGAAGCAAAAGTAAAAAGCGATGAAATTGTTAATAAATTAACAGTAGCACACAACCAATTAGACCAATTACAAACAAAATTAAAAGAATACACTGACACAATCGGTACTGTAAAACATGATTTAACAAATGATGTTAAGGCAATTGATCAAAAGATAAAAAATTCATTAGCAAATATACTTGATAGTTTACCTAGTGGTGAATTAGTTAAAAACTATAATATTAGTGGGGCTAAACTAAAAACAGCAAATGCTGAAGATATTCAAACAGCAATTACAGCAATTGGAGATAGATTAAGCAAATTAAATGGTGAACAAGTTTTAGCTGCAAAAATTAAAGAATTAATAGATAAATTAACTAGCGATGCCGCTTTAACTACATTAAATCAAACAACAAAAAATGCAATTATCACTGAAGCTAATAAGGCAAAAACTCTTGAAAAATTAAAAGAAATTGAAGATAAAGCAAAACAAGCTGTGTTAGATCAAAATAAATTACAACAAGTAATTAACGATTTAAAAACTGCAAAAGAATCAGCAAATTACAAATTAGCTGATCCAGCTAAACAAGCTGATTTTGATTCAAATTTTACTACACTAGAAAATGCTTTAGCTAATAATGATTTATATGATAAAACAACAGTTGCAATTGATGCTATTTCAGCCCCTGCTAAAAATGCAAATACTGCTTTAGATGGTAATAGTAATTTAGAAAAAGCTCTTAAAGATATTGAGGGCATGACAAATATCCCTGCAACACCGCAAAGGGCGGCGATCAAAACCCGAGCTAAAAATTTAACAGAAATTAATAACAAAGCCGCCTTAGATAACTTAATCACTAAGTTTAGCACAGCTGATACAGCAATTTCTAATGCTAATACTGAAATTGAAAAATTAAACCATTTGTCACAAGGATTACAAAATCAATTCAAAGCTAAAGTTGATAATATTAATGTCAATGCTGACCAAACGGAAATCACAAATACAATTAAAAAACATGTTGATGATGCCAAAGCACTTGAAGCTAAATTTACTGAGCTTGCTGAAGCGGTAGAAAAATACAAAGCCGCTATGGCAACTCGAAAATATTTAGAAGCTGATCTAACAAATCAAGCTTCTCAAAATCAAAAAGTTCAAGAAGCATTAGAATCTGTTTTAAAAGATAAAACTTATACTGATTTTGCAAATGAGTTTAATACAATTAATAACGAAACCTTAAAATCTAATACAACACTAGCTAATGTTGAAGCCGCAATTGCTAAAATCAAAGATGCACTTAATTCATTAGATGGTACTAAGCAAGTTGATGATGTTAAAAAAGACTTAAAAGATAAGGTTAATAATCTAGATGGAATCTACAATAAATTAAATGATGCAACTAAAGGTGCTGTTTTAGATGAAATTGATAATGCCGATACTGACACTAAAGCTAAAGTTAATCATATTGATCAAAAAGCTAAATCTGCCTTTGACACGCATAATAAATTAACTGATAAAGTTAAAGAATTAGAAGATTTTAAAAATAATCCAAATTACAAATTAGCTTCTGATGCTGAAAAAACAGCTTATGATAATGCAATTACAAAGTTAAAAGAAGAACTAAATAAAAATCTTCTTGATTCGGATAATAAAACTACATCAAATACAGCAATGAGTGATGCTGATGCGGCTAAAAATGCTCTTGATGGTAATACCAATTTAGCAAAAGCTAAAGAAGAAATTGACAAACTAACTAACTTACCAGACGAAATTCAAAATGACATTAAAAATAATTTAGATACAATTGCTGCTTCAGGAGATGGAAGCAATTCAAAATTAACTGATGAAGTTAATAAAGCAAAAGAAACTGCACAAAAATTAGCTGATACAATTCAAGCAATTGATGGACAACCAAATCTTTCTGATGCAGCTAAAACAGCTTTAAAAGATCAAGCCAAAGCAATTGATGCTAATACTTCAATCTCTGAGATTGCTAAAAAACTTGATGAAGTAACTCAAAAAGCAAAAGATTTAAATGATAAATTTAATGACTTAAAAAATGCATATAATAAATACAAAGATGCAATGGATAGTTCCAAATATAAGGATGCAACTTCAGAAAATAAAGCTAAACAAGATGAAGCAGTTACAGCTGCAACTAACAGCGTTTTAGATTCACCAACTACACCAAGTGCTACAACCGATTTACAAGGTAAAGTAAAAGCTGGAACGACAACGACAGATTTAGATCAAGCAATTAAAGACATTGAAAAAGCACTAAATAATTTAGATGGTGATACTGAATTACAAAAAGCAAAAACCGAATTAATTGATAAAACCAATCCAGGTAATAATTTAGACCCACTAAGTGTAGCAACTAAAAATGCAATTAAAGAAGAAGTTAATAATGCTGCTTCGAAAAAAGATGTAAAAGATATTAGTGACAAAGCTGATGAAGCATTAAATACTTTAAAAACAATTGAAGAAGAAATTAAAAAATTAAATGATGCTAAAGTTAGTGATGATTATAAATTAGCTAGCGATGATAAAAAACAACAACTTGATGAAGCCTTAAAAGAGCTAACTGATTTAAAAGATAGTAATTTAATTGATACCTCTATTAAAGATAAATTAGATAAAGCTCAGGTTAATAGTGATAAAGTTATTAATGAATTAGATGGTAAGGCAAATCTAGATAATGCTCAAAAAACAATTGATGGGTTTACTAATTTATCACTGGCAGATCGCGAAAAAGCTAAAAAAGGCATTCCAACTACTTCATTAGATGATTTAAATAAATATGTTGATGACATTAAAGCAATTAATGATGAAATTAAAAAACAAAATGATTTTATTGATAAGTTACCAAATATTTCTGATGAAGCCAAAGCACAAGCCAAAGACAAGATTGCTGAGGTTGTTGATTTAGATAAATCTAAGGAAGAAAATATTGAAAATATTCAAAAAGTAGTTGATAATATTTTAGATATCAATAACCACTTTAGTGATTTAAGAGAAGTAATTGACAACTACTTATCAGTAAGACAGACACCAACCTACACAGCGTCAACAAATGGTGTTGAACAAGATCAAAAATTTGTGAATGCTTTAAATAAGGTAATTGCAAAACCAATCACTAGTCCCGATGACAATATTGTAAATCGCTTTAAAGCCGGAGTTAATGAGGATAAAATTAATGAAGCAATTGTTAAAATTAAACAAGCTACTGCAGATTTAGATGGAAATATTGAAGTCAATAAATTTAAAGATAAATTAATTGATATGATCGATAATGATGCAAAATATAAACATTTATCACAAGCTACTAAAGAATCACTAAAAGCAAAAATTTATGCCGTTAATCCAAATGAAAGTAATTGAAAAGAACAGCTAAATATCATTCTTTTAGAAGTTGAAAATATTATTACAAGAGTAAATCAAGTTTTAGCAAAAATTGTCAAACTTGAAACCTTAGGTGCTACAAAATATAAAACAGAAATTACTGAATTGAAAAAAATATTAGAACAAGATTGAACACGCCCAATACACCTACCTGAAGATGGGATTACTGATAATCAAAATTTTGAATCACAATCAACTAATAAATTGTGATGATTATTATCGCTTTTAGGATTAATTCCACTTTCATTAGCTGCTCTTTGAGCTAAAATGAAAAAGAAAAGATAAATGTATTCTAATACCAATTTAAAAATATTTTATCAATGTTAAAGTTTAATTAAATAAGTTAAATATCAAAACATCAAAAATTTTTTAGTTTTAAACCTAAACAAAAAAAGTTAACCACAAAAAAATTAATTATTTTACCAATGGATGAATCATCTATTCAGGTCATGAAGTCCAATATTCTTCTACGGAATTTGCTAAAATGGCTCAAAGTAAAAATGCAATTTTATCAATGTACAAAAATTCATAATTCATTAAACAATCATGAAATTGTTTTTTTGTATAAAATTAGAATTGCTAAATTTTATTAATATTTCTAAAATTACTTTTGAAAAATTAAAACAAGAAATTCAAACACATATTGATTAATATAATAATGAATGAATTCAATTAATTTTAAATTGAAAAGCCCCTTAGGAATCCTGAGGGGCTTATTACATTTAAAAAGATTTACTTTTTTATCTTTGTTTATGTATATTTTTGATTAAAAAAGTAAAACTTTCGTTTGAAAATTACAAATTTTTATTTATTTTTAAGTTTAAAATTTATTTTTAAAAATTAAAGTAGCTAACTTAATTTTAATCAAGTTTATTTTTGTATAATTTAAAGCATGAAATTACGTAAGAACATTCTTGGTTCTATTGCTTTTGGAGTTGTTGCTTCAGTTACACTCGTAGCTTGTGGTGAGGTATCCGTTATTAAAACTCCACAACCTCCAGTAGATACTAATCCTAATCAACCAACACCAACTCCACAACCTCCAGTAGATACTAATCCTAATCAACCAACACCAACTCCACAACCTCCAGTATATACTAATCCAGGTCAGCCGACTCCTAAGCCTGAACCAACTCCACATCCCGAACCTCCAAAGAGTTCGGATCCAGTTGTTGGAGATGGCGATTTATTTAAAGATTTTACAATCACACTAAATAATAATCAGATTTTTCCAAGTGATGTAGTCAATAGAGGTGCGCCGTTTTTTGTTAGAAAAGCTTATTTTACAATTACAAAAGCAACACAAATTAGTGATCAAGAAATTACAATTAAAGCATTAAGTCTTAATGATTACAGTGGTAAATTAGAATTAGAAGTAACTATTAATCATGGTGGTAAAACAGCAACTAAAATTTATCAATTTCAAACAGGTTTTCAAATTAGTGGCAACTCATTAAGTTATAGTTATATTGGAATTATTAATTTCAAACCTAAAGCGAATTTAACTATGCAAGAAATTGATAAATATATTACAGATACTTCACACTCTTGACTTGGAGATGATCAAAAAATTGAAAAATTAAAAACATTGGGTGAGGTGGAGTTTAATGCTGAATTAAGTAATTTTAAATTACCGCGTAGTAAATTAGAATTTGATATAAAAAGTATTAAAAAAGAAAATGATCAATTAGTTATCGAATATATCATTTATTCAAAAATGTATTGAAAAAATAAAAATGATAACATTATTCATTCAAGACATCATGGACCTAGATCATATGTGCACGGAACTTATTTTTATAAAATAGAAATTAATTTACCGAAACCAACCTCAAAAAATGCTGCTGCAATTGAAATTTTCAATAAAATTAGTGTTAAACCTGATTTTGACAAAGGTTATATTTATCCCTCTTGATATAAATTCATTTTTAAAAAATGACGTGATACTTCAAGGGGAGAACGTGATGCTTTATTTGATATGAATGTACAAGAAAATATTTATGCAGGCAAAAATTTTTATGAATCAAATGGTATTTTCAGGGATAAAAGTGAATTATTTACTGAAAATTATTTGAGTAATAGTGATGGTTCTATAGCTTTTATTAATAACTTTTTTAATTTTCCAAGTGATTTTAAAATTGAAGATTATGTTGTAAATGTTTCTGAAATTGTAGAAGCAAATGATGTTGAAGGTAGCCTAACTGTGAGATTAGGTTTTGCCAAAAGATATAGAAATGAATATTTGATGCCAACACAAGAAATAAGAGAGATTTATGCTAAAACATTTAAAATTACTGGTTTAAATAAATGAACAAATAGTGATTATGACAATTTTAGATTAGAAGCAAAAAACGCTGAAGATTTTGAAAAAGGTAATTTTACCTTAAATAGTTGATTAAACTTAAGTGGTTACAATAACAAATCAAATATCGATGCTAAATTTGAAGAAAAAGATGCAGAAATACCAATTGAAATACCAGAAAGAGAAAAAAAAGATATAAATATTATTATGACCATTGTAAAAATGTTTTATAAAAATAATAGATTATCAATTTTACAACCCGAAAATTATCCTTTTCCAGTTAAATGATTTGATACAATACATTCTGAAAGAATAAAAATTGTGTCTGCAAAAATAATTAATAAACAACTGCATATAACTTTTGAATATCAACCTTATGTAGAAGGTTCTGAATTAAAAATGCGTAGTCAAACATTAATTTATGGAATTTTAAAAAAAACAGAAAATGACAAAACTAAATATATTGTTAGCTAGATTTTAATCATTAAAAATACAGAATTTTAGTTTTGTATTTTTTTATAATTTAAAAAATATTTTAATTTTTTACCAAAAATTAAAAGCCATATAATTTTATTTTTTTCATTCTAATAAAGATTCTAAAAAAATTTCTTGGAATTTCTAATTTTTTTTATAAAATTTTAAAGCAATATTACGTATTTTATTGCCTCTAGCGAGTGGAAGGGGCTTTTAAACTCCGGTACTACCACGCAGAGATTTCAAAAAAATTTGAAAGGAAATGCTCGAATGGCTAAAGAAATAGTACGTGTAGCTAAATTGCAATTCTTAGCAGGGCAAGCAAAACCTGGGCCAGCACTTGCTGGATTAGGTATTGTTATGCCTGAGTTTACAAAGCAATTTAACGACCAAACTAGAGATAGAGGGGACGAACCGGTTCCTGTAGCTATCACAATCTACAAAGACAAATCATTTGATTTTCGTTTATTTACAGCTCCAGCTTCATACAAAATTATGAAAGCAGCTAAATTAGATAAAGGATCAAGTAATGCAAAGACTACAATTGTTGCAACAATCACTGAAGGACAATTGCGTGAAATTGCTGAATACAAATTACCTGACTTAAATACAGATGATGTTGAGGCTGCAATGGCAACAATTGCTGGAACAGCTAAAAACATGGGTGTTTTAGTTGAAGGATGAGATGACATTTTTAAGGCTAAAGCAGAAGCTAAAGTTGCAGCTAAAGCGGCACATATGGCAGCGGTTAGAGAAGCACAAATTGATGCTGAAGCCGAAGAATTAGCAACCAACAAAGGTTTTGTTGAAGCTGAAGTTATTAAAGAGAAAGGTGATGAGTAATGAAAAAACTTGGAAAAAAATTACAAGCAGCTCGTCAACTTGTTGATAAAAACAAAGCTTATACATTAGAAGAAGCAATGAATTTAGTAAAACAAACTTCATATACTAAATTTGACGGTTCAGTTGATTTAGCAATTAAATTAAACTTAGATACTAGAAAAGCTGATCAACAATTAAGAGGATCAATTGTGCTACCAAATGGAACAGGGAAAAATGTTCGTGTACTAGTAGCAACAGATTCTCCTGAATTACAAAAAGCTTCAAAAGAAGCTGGTGCAGATTTAGTTTATTCAACTGGAGAACTTGAAGAAGTTTTAAAGGGAGATAAATTTGATTTTGACGTTATGGTTGTTGATCCTAAAATGATGCCTGTGTTAGGAAAATATGGGAAAAAATTAGGACCTAAAGGTTTAATGCCAAATCCTAAAACAGGAACTGTAACTCCAACACCAGAAAAAACTGTTGAAGAATTGAAAAAAGGTAAAGCTAATTACCGTGCCGATAAAGCTGGTATTGTGCACTCATTAATTGGTAAAACATCAATGACAGCAGAACAATTAGCTGAAAATGCCCAAACATTAATTACTTTAATTAAGAAAATTAAACCAAGTGTTGTTAAAGGTGCTTACATTCAAAACTTAACTGTTTCTGCTTCAATGGGACCTTCAATCAAAATTAAATTTGATTAATTAAATTACTCACTGTAATTTTGCAGTTTTAAAATTTAATAATCATATAATTTAATCAAGGAGATGAACAATGAAAAGAACATACCAACCTAATAAAAGAAAGCACATCAAAACACACGGATTTAGAGCAAGAATGGCAACTTCATCTGGTAGAAAAGTATTAGCAGCCAGAAGAGCTAAAGGAAGAACTAGATTAACTGTTTCTGATAAGTAGGATTTGCGATGCAACCTAAATATCAGCGTTTGCGCAAAAATTGAGAATTTCAAGCAATTATCAATCAACGCCGACAAATTTTTTCAAAACATCTGGTATTTTATTTTCAACCCAGTGTTGAGTTATCTATTGGAATTTCAGTTCCAAAAAAAAATAGCAATGCTGTGGCACGAAATTATTACAAACGCCAAATTAAAAGTATTTTACAAACAATTAATCTGAATAATTTAAATTACAAAATTGTAATTATTATTCGTAAAAGTTTTTTAGATTTATCATTTGTAGATAAAACGAAAGAACTAATAAAATTATTTGAGAGGATGCGGAGTGAAGAAAAACCCAAAGCCTAGTTCATATGATTTTTTCAAAGGTAAAGAATATTTGAAAAAAAATATGACTCCAAAAGAAAAGTTAAAGAAATCTTGAAAATGAGTAAAGATTTTTATTTATACACTTCTTTTTGCGATTACGCTAACAGGCTGCATTCAGTCACTTGCATTACGTTCATCTTCATCAGTTGGTTCAGGAGTTGAATTTTATAACTCACAGCAACAAGTTTCTCCTTCATCAACTACAGTTGTTCAAACGGAAGAAAAAATTGAAGTAGTTCGTGATCAACGTTCTGCTATTAATGGTTCTGACGAAGTTGATCACAAAGAAATTGAAGCATTGCGTGAATATACTAAAAAACGTGGTGGTGAATATGGCGTTTATGGAACCAGTTCATCATTAATTATTTTAACTCCCAATGTTGAAGATTGAGCATCACGTAAAATTGATGTAGTCAATGACCCGGTTAACCCTGAATGAAAAAAATTATTTTATCATTCAACATTTAAAACTTATGCGCAAGTGGCGCAATGAACTGCTTTAAAAGTTCCGACATTTGATTTTAACATCAAGGCTTTCGAAGAAGGTTCTGATGCTATTAAGCAAGGCTTTAAAGATTCAGCTGCAGGGAAGAATTCAGTTTACACTATCGCTCCTAAATTGGGACCTTCAGCTGATCCGAAATTAGCTGCCGATCCCAAAACAGGATTTACAGCTAATAAACAAGCAGTTTATTCAAGAGATGTAATTCAAGTATTGTATGAAAATACAATTGCATTACCAGAATTTAAAAATAACAATGCCTTAGCAAAAGCTTTGGAAGAAGTTAATACCAAAGGATATGGAGCTAGTTTAGAAGATCTTAAATTAGTTAAAAAATTCAAAGATACTTTAGAACCATTTTTAAAAGCAACAAGTTTTACTTTTGAAGGCAAAAATTATGAGCTTGAATATAATTACCTTGACCAAAATCCTATAAGTTTTGTTGGTGAAGCATCAAAACCATTAATTACATGAGGCGAATATTGAGAGCTAGGCCCATTTTATGGTTTAGTAATCTTCCCAGTTTCAAAATTAATGGTAAGTATTGTTTATGCGCTGCCTAATCTAGGTGGATGAGAAACAATCATTTCAATTGCATTAGCAATTATTATCAGTAGATTATTAATTTTTGTGATCGGCTTTAAAGGTTTATTTATGCAAAGTCGTCAAGAAGAGTTATCACTGAAAAAAGCTAAAATTGATGCTAAGTACGCCCCTTATAAAGGTAACAAAGCAATGGATCAACGTAAGCAACAAGAAATTAGTGCGATGTATAAGAAAAATAATTTCAACCCATTAAGTTCATTGGGGAGAATTTTCTTGACAACACCGATGTTTCTAGCGATGTGGAAAATTGTTCAGGGTGTGGCGGTCATTAAATCCACAACCTGATTAGGAATTAATTTTTCACTAACTTCATGGCAAGAAATTTTTTACAATCAGCAATGAGTTTACTTGGGACCGATTTTATTTTCGATTTCCTTGCAAACATTAGCTTCATTTTTACCAAAAATTTTGAACCGCAAAAAACGTTCAAGATTACTGAATGAAAATGATGTGGCAGCAATGAAAAAAACACAAAAAGTACAAAATATGATGCAAGTATTTTTTATGTTTATATATGTTTTATGACAGGCTGGAATTCAAATCTACTCAATTTTTGGGGCAATTTGGACGATTGGTGAGACACTTGGATTACATTACTATCGAAAATCAAATCACTTTAGGACGAAGTTGCGACCATGGCTATTTAAAGAAGTCAAAAAATAAATTATTACAAACTTACAACAAATTTATTGTTAATAATGTTGTAAGTTTTTTATGTAAAAATTTTTGTAATTAAAAATATTAAATCATTGATTTAATATTAATTTAATAAGTGTAAAAACTTAGTTCTCAAATTGTACACATTTTTTAATAACAAATTTAGCTTTTTTTGTAATATTAGGTATAATCTCATAACACAATCCAACAAAACAAGGAGATTTATTTTTAAATGAACTTTTCAGCAAATTATGAAATTTTAAAAGGTAAATATGAAGTTGTTAAAATTTTGTCTTATATTCTTTGAGCCATTATACCCTTAGGCTGAATTTTTGGACTTATCGGCATTTCTGGAGTAAGTGTAGTTGCAGTATTTGCATTTATCTTATTTGCTGCTTTAGCCATAATTGGGATTACTAGAATTATATTTAAAATTCAGATTATTTTAAAAACTTCTAATCTAAGAGTTTATTCACAAAGTCATTATGAATACAACAGTCGTTTAGATTCAATTAGATTATTTTTTATTTTAAGTTTCGTTTTACCTTTTGGAACTATGATTGCTATTTTTAGCCAAAAAGATTCAATCTATAAAATTGGCCAAATTTATGAACAACTTCAACAATCTCAGCGAGAAAATGAATATGAATCAAAAAATCTAGAAAATCACTAAAAAACATTAATTTTTTTAAAGTTGATTATCAACATCAAGTTAATTATTAGAATTTAAAATGGAGTTAAAAAATGCATGAAAGACAATTTAACTATCAGCAAATTATTAAAAAATTTAAAGGCATTAAAGTTTTAACTATTTTAATTGTTGTGCTTTGATTTTTATTTCCAGTATTTCTTGGTTTAATGATTCATAGTCTTATTCAAAGTGAAGGCGAAAGACTTTATGGTTCCACATTAGTATTTTTGGTAATTTTTATTATTTGAGTTATTTTAATTACTGCTTCATATATTGCTCGATTGGTAATACAAATTTTATTTTTAGTTAATATCAATAAATTAAAAGTATATGAACACGAAAACAAAGAGTTATATGTAATTTTAGAAAAACTTGAAAGCATTTTTATTATAAGTTTTTTAATACCATTTGGACAGCTTTATGCGATTATTACTCAAAGCAAAAATATTGAAAGAATTCGTTTTATGACACAAGAAAATTTACAGCATTTTTAAACAATTTAAAAAGGCAATTACTTTTTTAAAAATCATCAGCTAATTTAGCTGATTTTTTATATTTTTATAATTAATTAAATATATCTTAAATTGAAAAAATATTTACGCCTTGATTTCATAAAAAACATCACTCCTATAAAATTAAACTAAAATTTTTTTATTTCATTAAGCATTTATTAATTTTTTGTTATTTTGATTATTATTTTATTTTTAAATCTCATTTACGCGATATAGATATTCAATTTATTTGTCTAGCAATGATCATTGGAGCATACTTGAAATTATTGTGACTTTAAAAATTATTTTCTTTTCAATACATTTCCAAAGCTTTTAAAATTTTTTGATTAATTTCAGGTTTAGTATTATATAAGTATTTTTTTCAATTTTGATTTAAATCAAAATAAGCTTGTAACTCTTCTAATGATAAGATTTCATTTTTATGATCATAACATAAAAAGCCCCCGCGGTGATATTTAAAATCAGCAATATTTTCAGTAGTTTGACATTCTATGCACTGGTTGTAGTTAGGGTAAATTCCATTAAGTTGTAACATTTTATTAATCAAAATACTTAGTAACAAATAATTATTACCTTGACCTCACAAGTCTCAAATGCTTTCTAAAAATTTAAAAAATTGTAAATTTGTAGTATTTATTTTTTCTAAGTAATGCAAAATTTTTAACATTGTTAAGCGATTTTCAGAATTGGTAATGTCAAAATTAATTATGGGAGTAGCTTTTTTTAATTTGGAAACTTTGGTATTTAGTCGTGCCTCAAAAATAATAAATTCACTCAAAGATCCCAGAACAAGAGCATATTGATTTTTACTTTGCGGTTTACGAATACCTTGAGCTATAAAAGAATAAATTTTTTTGGGTCCTAAAATTGTGGCAATAATGTCAGTTTCGCCATAATCAATTCTTTTGATTACAATTCCTTTAGTAATAGTTTCCATATTTTAAAAATTATATTTTTTTTAATAATTTTTTAATTAAAAAAATAATAAAAGTATCAAATGTTAGTTTGATACTTTAGAAAATTGTTGGTACTTGTTTATTTTAGGTAGTTTATTTTTTTTAGTTTTAATTTCAAAACACATAGTATATTCACCTTTAATTACTTCTGGTAATTGTTGTAAAATTTGTTGTGCTGTACCAAAAAAATGCTGCTCAAATTTTTTAGTCATTTCTTTAACTAAAAAAATTTGGTTTTTTTCGGGGAAAATGATTTCTAAATCTTGTAGTGTACTTAATAATTTATGAGGCGCTACATAAACAACATATGTTCCATCATTTAAATTTGCTAATTGTTGGGAACGTTGGTTACTTTTATCTTTTAAAAAACCTAAAAAAGTTAATGGATGAGAAAATCCAGATAAGGCAAAAGCGGCTACAAAAGCACTTGGTCCGGGAATTATTTCTAGCTCAATATTGTTGTTACGTGCTAAATGTACTAAATCATAGCCAGGATCAGAAACCAAAGGTGTTCCAGCATCAGAAATTAAGGCAACATCATAACCGGAATTTACTAAATCAATAATTTTTTGTGCTGCAAAAGTTTCATTAAACTTATGATAGCTAATTAATTTTTTAGCAATATTATAATGTTGTAATAATTTTGTGCTTACACGCGAATCTTCAACGGCGATATAATCAACTTGCTGTAAAGTTTCTAATGCTCTTAATGTAATATCTTTTAGATTACCCAAAGGTGTTGCTACTAGATAAATTTTATTTTTTTTCATAACACATCACAATTTTTCATAGCAAACTAGCTTTTTGTAAATTAAAATTAAACCCATTATAATTTTGATTTAAAAAATCATATATTAATTCTAAATTCATAATTCAATCAACATTACTTTTTTGTAATTTTTTTCATACTTTACAATCATTAAAAAATAATTCATTGCATTTGTTATGTAAAATTTGAATAATAATTAGAGCATAAAGCTGCAAAAATCAAACATCTATTTCTGATTGCATATTTTGATCAATATAATTTTTAAGAATATGTGGATTTTTTAAACTATTTTTTATAACCTTAACAAAATCTACTACATATTCAGTAATTTGTGAACTAATTTTTTGTGCAATTTTAACATCGTTTATAATATTGCTTATAACATCAATTCATGATTCTGATAAATTAGTTATAACGTTTTTAAATTCAATATTGGGCAAATTAATTACCTGAGCTCGTGAGCGAATGGTTGGCAAAATTTGGTTAATATGCTGAGTTGTAATGATGATATAGCAATTATCAAATGGCTCTTCGATAAACTTCAAAAGCGCATTAATTAAGTTATAACTTAATAAATCGCAATTAAAAATTACCAAAATTTTTACTCCATCCACTCAGTTTCGATAAGACATTTGATACAAAGCTTTTTGTAATGCTTCCCGATCAAGTTTTTGTTCTTGATTTTGGTTTAGTAAAATTAAATTTTGGGTGTCAAATTTATCAAGTTGGGCATAATTTTTATTTTGCAATAAATTAGCAAGTTTTAAAACTCCAGCTTCAATTACTTGTTGCTGTCTGCTATGTAGTAAAAAAGTATGAGGAATTTTATTATTGCTAAAATAAGGTTGAAAAAGTTGATTAAGTTGTTTTTCCATAACTATTTTCTATTAAATAAATTTGTAATTTTTGTCAAACTTTTTTTACTACTTCCGAAAATGGCAAAGAGGCATCAATTACTACAAAACGTTGTGGTTCTGCAATAGCTAATTGATCATAAATTGCTGCTGTTTTTTGAAAGTAAGCCAAGTCCTTTGATTCAATGCGATCAGTGCCTTGAGAACCGTTTAATAATCTTTGGCGCGATACTTCAGGTGTTAATTTTAGTAAAAATGTTAAATTAGGGCGGCTTTTTTCAGTTACAAAATCATTCAGATCTCAAATTTGTTTTTGAGTTATACCATTGCGTTCACTTTGATAAGCTAATGATGAATCGACAAAGCGATCACAAATTACAATTTTGTTTGCTTTTAATGAAGGTCAAATTAGCTTTTCTAAGTGAATTCTTCTTGAAGCCGCAAATAAAACTGCTTCAGTAATTGGACTTAGGTGATATTCGGGATTTAAAATAAATTCTCGTAAAATTTTATTTTCCGGAATTCCACTACCACCAGGTTCATGAGTTATAACTAATTCATGGTGTGGAAAATGTTGTTTTAACAATTCTACAATTGCTGTAATTACACTCGATTTACCTGAACCATCCAGACCTTCAAAAGTAATAAACATTATGCCCCCTTATTTTAATGATTTTCGATTATTCAATGCTTGTTTTAATGTTAATGGATCAATATATTCTACTTGAGCACCCAAAGGAATTCCGTGTGCTAGTTGAGTAATTTGATTTTGTTCAGTAGCTAAAATTTTTTTTAAATAAGCTGACAAAATTTCGCCTTCTAATGTTGGCGAAAGTGCTAAAATGATTTCTTTAAAATTTTTACTATAATCTTGTAATTTAGAAAATTCATAAGGTGTTGTTTGACCATTTTCTTTTAAAATTTGACTAACAGATTTTTCAAGTACATAATATTTGCCACTAAAAAATTCTAAGCTTTCAAATTTATTTAAATCAGCAACATTTTCAACAACTAACAATTTATCAATTCGCACTGAGTTTAAACAAATTTCACATTTTGAGCTATTAGTTGTTAAATTATTACAAATTTCACATTTTTTTAATGTTGATTTTAAATCATGAATTGATTTAGTAAAATCAGCTACTCAAGAATTTGATTGATTAATAATGTAAAAAGAAATCTTGTCAGCTTGTTTTTTGCCAATTCCTGGTAAACTGCGCAATAAATTAACTAGTTTTTCATATTCATTACCATACATACGGAAATTAATTACATTCCTTGTTTTGGTACTAAAGCTTCATGCAATTCATTAATTTCTTCATGAGCCTCATTTAGAGTTACTAAAATTAAGTCTTCTAATGTTTCTTTATCTTCTGGGTCAATTAAAACTGGATGTAATTTAATGCTTTTAATTTGGTGATTACCTAATATTACAACTTCAATTCCTTGTTTTTGAAATGTAAATTCTTGTTTATTTAAGGCTTCTTTCTTTTTATCAAGTTCAGCTTGCATTTGCTTAGCTTGACGCATTAGGGCATTGATATTCATAAAAAAATCTCCTTATTAATAAATTAAATAAAAATTAATGTTTTAAAGTAAGCTCGGCAAAATCATCATTTTGTTGCTCTACTTCAGTTTCTTCTTTCATTCGCTTCAATTCTTCGATATATTCTTGCGTTAATTGTTCAGCTGTCTTTAACACAAGCGGTTTGATAGCAATTCCTTTTGGTCGATTAGAACCAAAATCCACCCATACTTGTTTAGCTTTTTTAAATAATGACTGTGAAATAGCAACAAAATGTAATGGTTTACCAAAAATTTTACTAATAAAATCTTTAAAAATATGATCTTTAATAAATAAGTTAATTTTTCAAATAACTTCATCTTCGCGCGAAGACACCAATACAAAGTGATCACCACCAGTAATAATATTTACATTATTCAAATAAGAAATATATTCAAAGTATTTTTCTTCATTTTCATAAGCGGTAATTCGAGAAAATTTTTCTTTATATTTTTCTAATGTTTCCCGATCACTCAAAGCATAAAAATTAATAACTTGTTCTAAATTATAAATGTCCTTTTGAATTAAATGACCAACACTTTTAGCAACTTCAATTTCTTTTGTGTAGTAATGTTCCAATGTTAGTTGACTAAAACTTGTGCGAGGGTTTTCAAGATCAACAATCTGCTGTTCCAAAATTTTGTCTTCATCATTTGATAAAATACTTTCAACAACAATTTTTTGTGAATCTTGTAATAATTTTTCTTGCTCAATATCATGTTGTAATTGTTTATTCCATTCAACACTCTCTCACATTACATCATTTGATAATTTTTGTAAATTCAAAATTTTTTCAGGATTAGTTTCACGGTTAATAATGATAGGTTTTTGCACATCATATAAAAATTCTGTTGTTTCCAAAAATAGCGTGTTTTTAAAAGCTTCAGGAATTTCAGGTTTATCATCAGAAATTTCTAAATCTTGTGTTAACGAATCTAACTCATATTCCTGTTCTGCTAACTCAATTTCACTTGTTGTAACAACATTGGAATCATCAAAAACATTATCATTCAATGCTTCTTGCTCCTCATTTTCGTCGTTATCTACTATTGCCCCACTAAACAATAAATCTTCTAAATCATTTTTGGAATGGGGATTCATAATAACATCATCAAAATCTAAATTAGTAATTTCTGGTTTTTCTTCATTCTTTTTAATTTCAGAATTAGTTTCATTAATATCGCTATTTTTAAATTCAGTTGTTGCTATTGAGTCTGCGATAGTCTTCTGAGGATCATAGGCAATTTTAATTAAGCTCAATTCTAATAATTGTTCAGAAATTGGTGAATAATGAATTTTTGCCTCAATATCAATTAATGTATCTAAAAATGCATGAGCTCGATTTAAATCTAAATTGATAGCCTGTAAATCATCACTTTTTACTGTAGTTAGTAAACTAGCATCATAAGTTTTTTTATAAATTACATAATCTCGTAAAATTTCAATTAATGTTAAAATCATCAACTGAATATTTGAGCCTTTATGAATTAATGATTTAGTTAAATGCAAAACATTTTTGACATCATAATTTTCAACATAATGAATTAGTTGTAATAATTGTTGATTTGAAGCAACTCCAAAAACATTAAATAAAACTTCATCATCAATTTTATTATTACCATAAACAGCAACTTGGTCAACCATTGATAATGCATCTCGTAGTCCCCCATTTGCTAAACGAGCAATTGTCTTAATACTTGATTCCTGATAGCTAATATTTTCTTGGTCTAAAACATTTTTTAATTGCGATTCAATTACAGCTATATCAATTTGTTGAAAATTAAAGCGTTGTAATCTTGATAATACAGTTAAGGGGATTTTTTGAGGATCGGTTGTTGCTAAAATAAAAATTATATGTTTTGGCGGCTCTTCTAGTAATTTTAAAAAAGCGTTAAAAGCACTTTTTGACAACATATGTACTTCATCGATGATGTAAATTTTATAGGGTGCATTAAAAGGTAAATTGTAAGTTTTTTCTTTTAATTCTCTAATTTCATCAACACCGTTATTTGAAGCTGCATCCATTTCAATAATATCCATATTATTTTCGATTTTAGTAATACATTGAAGACAAGGTTCTAATGCATTAATTTTATGTTGACAATTGATTGTATTGGCAAAAATTTTAGCAACTGATGTTTTCCCTGTTCCTCGAGGACCTGAAAATAAATATCCATGAACAATTTTATTATTTAAGATAATGTTTTTTAAAGTGGTTACAATGTGATCTTGGCCTTTAACCTCCGCAAAAATAGTTGGTCGATATTTACGGTATAGTGCGCGATATTGATTTGTATTCATGTTAAATATTTTATATTAAATAAATTAAAACTTTTGATAATCTCAAATTTTTTCAAAAAAATTTTTAAAAATAATCTTTTAGTAATTTTTTTTAGAAAAAAGTTATTTTTTTCTATCGTTTTAAAAATTCGAATAAGAATTTTGAGATATATTTTTCTATGTGAAAACTTTTTCAAAAATTATTTTACAAAATTAATAGTTTTTAGCTATATATAAATGGAGGAAAAAATATGTCACTATTATTTTTCATATTATTTCAACAATCAATTTATAATTTAGGAGGTTTCTATGTCTAAAAATAACAAAGTTAATGACTTAGAAAAACTTTCTAAGGTTCAAGCCAAAAAATATATTAATCATTCTGAAACTATTAAATTTACAGATTTTCAAAAAGAAATTGTTGCTGGCAAAGAAAATGGTAGATTTTGCACAGAATATAAAGGATATACCAATATGAAAACACCAACACCACCAATTGATAACGATCAAATTTCAAAAATTTTTGAAATGCTTTATGAATTAAAATCTCAAAATGAAATTCGCAATCAAAAAGATGCTGAACGTGATAAGAAAATTGAGCAGATTTTAATAGATCAGCAGCAAATTAAAGCAGATCAGCAAGAAATCAAAGCCAATCAAATAAAAAACAATGAGCGATTAGATTTTTTAGAAAAAAGAGATATCGATCGTGATCAAAAGATTGATTTAATTTATCAAAATCAACAAGAAATCAAAGCCAATCAAATAAAAAACAATGAACGATTAAATTTCTTAGAAAAAAGAGATATCGATCGTGATCAAAAGATTGATTTAATTTATCAAAATCAACAAGAAATCATATTAACATTAAAAGATCATAGTCAACGGCTAGATTTAGTAGAACAAAATATTATTCAAATTAACAAAAGAATTAGCGTTTTAGAAAATTATCATCAAAATCCTCAAGATAAATAAATATTTTTTTGCTAAGTAACAAAAATTATTGATTTTTGATATTTCAAAAATATTAATTAATAAAATTTATGTTTAGAGCTAGAATTCAGCTTTTAAATTAAAAAATTTATAAATAACTTTTAAAATAGAAAGTTATTTTTTATTGCTTTAAATTTTAATAAAAGTTTTTTTAAATAGTTTTTGCAATATTAAATTTAGTTATTTGGTTTAACTTTTATAAATATTGAACAATTGGAGGATAAATTTTTATTAAATTATTTTGCTTAATAAAAATTAAAAAAACATTTTAAAGTATAATATCAAATTATGAAGAAAAAAGTTTTAGGAATTATTATCGATTCATTTAGTAGTGTTTCACAAACTGCAATTAATAGCTACGAAAATTTTTACTTATTACCTTTAAGATTTGAAATCGATGGCAAACAATACATAGATAATGGAATAGAGCTTCAAGGTGATGAATTAATCGAAAAATTAAATAATGCAAAAAAGATTTTTACTTCACAACCTTCACCATATGACATTGAGCATGTTATTGACAAAGCTAGCGAAGAATGTGAGGAGGTAATTTATTTAGCGATTAGTTCAGAACTTTCTTCAACTTATGCCAATGCAACAACTTATGCTAGCAAAAAAACTAATGTAACTGTTCTTGATAGCCACATTGTTGGAGAATCATTTATTTGACTAGGTAAGAAACTCCAAAAAATGTATCAAGATGGTGTGACATCGAATGATATCATTGCATACTTTGAAAAATATAATAAGCACTCATTAAATTATTTATTGCCAGAAAATTTAGATTCATTAGTGCGTGGGGGAAGATTAAAAGGAATTAAAAAAGTTTTACTAACTTCAATTAGTTTGTCCCTTATTTTAAAAGTTAATGCTAAAGGAATTAACTTTGGAGGGATTAAACGCTCATTTATGGGTGCTGTTAAAAAAACTGTTACTAGTTTAATTGATTTTATTGGAGGAGAAACTCAAATTAAAAATTATGAATTTCAAATTTTACATGGTGGTAATGAAAAAGCTGTAACTGTTGCTGAATCCATTATGCGTAAGTTTAATATCACGCCTGCTGCCAAACCATTTGCAACGCCAATTATTTTAATTCATACTGGTACTGGATGTATTTCTATTGCTGTGTCTCCTAAAATTAACTAAAAAATTATTTTCATTATAACAATATCAATTCTTTAAATTGCGGTTTAAAGATTTTTTTTATTGCTTTTTAAATAAATAAGTCAATTAATTTATTTTAAAAAAATGTAATGTTTAGTATATTTTAGATATGGAAAAAAATTATTATGATGAAACTATTGATAAAATTGATCAGTTAATTGCTGATAAGGATTATGAAACCGCTTATGGAATAGTAATTACAGAATTGGGACTGCCATATGTTCCAGAAATGTATTTGCCAATTTTTTTAAAACAAAAACAAGAAATTTTACAAAAATTAAAGAGAAAAACAGATCACAAACCTAATTTTACAACTGCTGATTTATTTAGTATTATTTTAAATCGTGATGTTGAATTAACGGAATTTGCCTTAAGCGAATTAGAAAATAGTGCTTTAATTAATCACCTTGATAAATTAGATGCAATTTTTCAAAATGAAAAATTAACTAATGAAATTAAAGGTTTATTTTATGAAATGGCGTGTAAACAAAAAATTGATCACAATTTTGTAATTTATGAAACAAGCATTAATCCTTTAAAAAATTTATCAGTTGGTCATCAACCAAGTTACTTACCTAATTGAAATATCATTGAAACTAAATGTGAAAAAGACCAAACTATGATTAATGCAGCTTATTTTATTTACAATAAATATCTGCTAAATAATTTTTGATTGTATGTAACTAATCAATTAAAATTTGATATTACTAATGCTGTTTATGAATTGGCTTTATTATATTTACGTAAGATTACTGAGCAAGATTTAAGTGCTGATGCCTTAAAAATTATGAATATTTTCCTGAAAAACCAGTAATTTGATAGTTGTTATAATGTGGTGCAAGCTAATTTTTGCATAAAAAAAATGGCGATCACGAGAGGATTCGAACCTCTGACCACAAGCTTAGAAGGCTCGTGCTCTATCCTGCTGAGCTACGCGACCACATAAAAAGTTAAATTAACTTTTTAGCCTCAATTATTTTAACACATTTTATATTTTTTTTACAAAATAATGTATAATTAACTAACTTATTAATAGAAAATCTATTTTTAAAGCATTTTTTAGTAAATTTCATAGGAGAAAATATGGCTAGAAGAGATGATTTAACAGGCAAAGGGTGAATGTCAGGTAACCGTCGTTCTCATGCTTTAAATGCAACTAAAAGAAAGTTCAATTTGAATTTACAAAAAGTTACAGTAATAGCTGAAAATGGTCAAAAAGTTACACTAAAAGTCACTGCTAAAACTGCTAAAACTTTAAGAAAATGAGGACAAATTTAATTTTCCTTTTTTCAGCTAATAAAAAATAAAATAATAACTTGCTAATAAAATATTAAGCAAGTTTTTTTATTATTTATTTTTATTTATTTTTGAGGTAATAATTCTACAAAAGTAAAAGTATGATCAGAAATTTTGCGTGGTGAATCAATAAAACTTGAATCAACTAATTCTGGATTTTTAACTAATTCAAAAATATCGCCTTTTTGAGCATTTTGAGTTGGCAATTGTCCTTTGTAAAACATTTTGTCATAAGGTGAAGCAAATTGTTTGCCAGCTTTTGTTGAAAGTGTTGTAGCATTTGCTTCACTTTCAGGAAACAATGATGTATAACCTGAACTAATTAGGGGTGCAAAAGCTTTTGCTTCATTACCTAATTTAATATTAGTATCACCCATATAAAATAATTCTTCGTTGGCACCATCTATTTGATCGAATCATTCCATCACTTCTTTTAAGCGTAAAGCTTCATTAACTTCTTGCAAACCTTGTCCCGGAAATCCATATTTAGTTGCATCAATATCATAAGCGCGTTTTTTTCGATGTGGTCCTGGAGCATCATTATGACTATAAACTACTGTAAAATCTTCGCCATTGGCAATAATTTTAAATTTTGCTCCAAATGGAGGGCGGACATAATCAATTTCTTGATCAGGTATAAAAGGGTTGGTTCAACGATTGTTTTCATAAAATAATCCTGCAGTTGAATAGCCTTCGAATGGAATTGGAGCCAAAAGTGTTTTTTGATATAAAATTGCAATTTGTTCACTTTGGCCTTGTGTTCCTGTTGTCGTTGTTGAAGGCGAGCTAATAAGTGCTTGTCAAATTTGTTCTTTTAATCCCTCATTTAACACTTCTAAAATTTTTTCAACACCACCAGGCTTTTTAACCTCAGTTAAACCAATTAGATTCATTTTTTGATTTTTAATAATGTTAGTGATTGCACTATATTTTGCAATATTTTTAGGTTCTGTTTTATCACCTAAATTAAAAACATTTCAATGACCAACTCTAATAGGTTCTAATTTTGCATTAGCAAGAGTTGTAGCTACTGAAGGATTTTGAACTTCGGTAGATTTTGGTTTTTCCTTTGGGATTGTTGTATTGGGAATTGAATCATTTTTAGGTTTGTTAATTTCATTTTTTAGAACATTTTTTTTCGAATCTTGTGAAACATTTGGCCTTTGCGGAATTGAATTAGCATTCATTAATTGATTACGCTCTATTTGATCTATTTTGCGATTTAAAAAATCTAATTGATTTTTTTGTTGGCGTAATTTAATCTCCAAGATATCTAATTGTTTTTGTAATGTTTTACTTTGTTCTTCTGTTGAATTAAGAAAATTAGAATTTGCGATACTCTCTATCCCTGTTTCATTAGAAATTTCTTTTTTTGCATTTTTACTTTGTTGAGAATTATTATTTTGATGCACTAAAAGCCCGCCAATTGCACCAAAAAAAATTGCAATTGCGCCAATCCCGCTAATTGCTAAATATTTAATTTTTTGTTTTTTTGTCACTAGACCTCTCTCCCTTTTTATTTATTTTTTATAACTTAAAAAAATTATAAAATTAAATTTTTAGATTTAGCTCAAAAAATTTAACAAAAATAAATAAAAGTTAAATTTTTTTATCATTTTTTATGTTTTTACTAATTTTTAATCTTTTGATAAAAAAAAAAAAAAAAACTTGCTAAATCTTTTAGCAAGTTAAAAATTATTTTTGAGAAATTAAGTCAACAAAAGTAAAAGTATGATCAGAAATATGTTCTCTAATTTTAGTAATTTGACCACTATCAACTAAATTTGGATCTTTAAAAAGTTCAAAAATATCACCTTTTTGAGCATTTTGAGTTGGCAATTGTCCTTTGTAAAACATTTTGTCATAAGGTGAAGCATATGCTTTTTCATGACCTGATAAGGTAGTTTTATTTGCTTCACTTTCAGGAAACAATGATGTATAACCTGAACTAATTAGGGGAGCAAAAGCTTTAGCTTCATTGCCTAATTTAATATTAGTATCACCCATATAAAATAATTCTTCGTTGTCGCCATCTATTTGATCGAATCATTCCATTACTTCTTTTAAGTGTAAAGCTTCATTAACTTCTTGTAAACCTTGTCCTGGAAATCCATGTTCAGTTGCATCAATATCATAAGCCCGTCCTTTTCGATGTGGTCCGGGAGCATCACTATGGCTGTAAACAACTGTAAAATCTTCGCCATTGGCAATAATTTTAAATTTCACTCCAAATGGTGGGCGTATGTAATCAATTTCTTGACCAGGAATAAATGGGTTTTGTCATTGATTATTTTCATAAAATAACCCAGCTGTTGCATAATTATCGAAAGGAATTGGTTCTAACAATGATTTTTGATATAAAATTGCAACTCGTTCACTTTGTCCTACAGAGCCAGTTTTTGTAGTAGATTTTTCACTAACAATAGCTTCTCAATCGGGTGTATCTAGATTTTGATTTAAAATTCCCAAAATTCTTTGAACTCCACCATTTTTTTGTACTTCAGTCAGTCCAATTAAATTCATTTTTTGATTTTTTATGATATTACCAATTGCACTATATTTGGCTAAATTTCGTGGTGCTGTTTTATCACTTAAATTTAAAACATTTCAATGCCCAATTCTAATCAGCGCCAATGTTGCGTCAGAAGTGTCATTAATTTGAGTTGGTGTTTTAGTTGTTTTATTAGTGATTACTTCTTTTGGTTTTGTTTCAGTTGCTAAAGATTCATTTAAACTATCTTTTTGAGATTTGGTTGGTTTTTTCTTACTTAAGTTTAACTCTTTTGATTTTGGTACTGAATTTGTTAATGATTGTGTAGATGTAGAATAGATTCCTAATAATTGATTTCTTTCTAGTTGATCAATTTTATGATTTAAATAATCCAATTCCTTTCGTTGCTGATAGATTTTTAAGTCTAAAGCATCTAATTGCCTTTGCATTTTTTTGGTATCTTTATCATCTGAATCAAGCGAAGATGAATTTCCCTCATTTTGCAATTGATTTTCACTAGCAATTTCTTTTTCAATATTCTTACTTTGCGATTGATTATTGCTCTGATGAATAAAATAACCAATTGCACCAGAAAAAATCGCAATTGCGCCAAGCCCGCTAATTGCTAAATATTTAATTTTTTGTTTTTTTGTCACTATACCTCTCCCCCCCCTTTTTATTTATTTTTTATACTTTAATCAAATTATAAATTTAAACTTTTAAATATATTTTTAAAATGGCAATAAAATTAATAAAAATTTAATTTTTGCTGTATTTTTTAAAACTTAAAGCTTTTTAAAGTTAAAAATAAAAAAACTTGCTAAAAAATTTAGCAAGCTCAAAATTATTTTTGTGGAATTAAATCAACAAAAGTTAAAGTATGATCAGAAATATTTCTCGCACTGGTAATTTGTGTTAAATCAACTAAATTTGGATTTTTAACAAATTCAAAAATGTCGCCTTTTTGAGCATTTTGAGTTGGTAATTGTCCTTTGTAAAACATTTTATCATAAGGTGAAGCATATGTTTTTTCACGACCTGATAAGGTGGTTTTATTTGCTTCACTTTCAGGGAACAATGATGTATAACCTGAACTAATTAGGGGCGCAAAAGCTTTTGCTTCATTACCTAATTTAATATTAGTATCACCCATATAAAATAATTCTTCGTTGGCACCATCTATTTGATCGAATCATTCCATCACTTCTTTTAAGTGTAAAGCTTCATTAACTTCTTGTAAACCTTGTCCTGGAAAACCTAATTTCCCTGCGGCAATATCATATGCTTTGCCTAGTTTGGATCCTGGTGAATCGTTATGACTATAAACAACTGTAAAATCCTCGCCATTGGCAATAATTTTAAATTTCACTCCAAATGGTGGGCGGACATAATCGATTACTTGATTATGAATAAAGGGATTAATTCAGCGGTTATTCTCATAAAATAATCCAATAGTTGTGTAATTATCAAAAGGAATAGGTTCTAATAAAGATTTTTGATATAAAATTGCCACATGCTCAGCTTGATTTTTAGTTCCTGTTATTGATGTTGATTTGGCGCTAACTATCGCTTCTCAATCTTGATTGGCATTATTTTTATTTAGTATATTTAAAATTTGACTTACACCACTAGGTTTTTGAATTTCAGTTAAGCCAATTAAATTTATTTTTTCATATTTAATGATATTGGCAATGGCGTTATATTTAGCAATTTGTTTTGGTTCTGTTTTATCCCCTAAATTTAAAACATTTCAATGTCCAATCCGAATGGGTTTGATTTCATTAACCGGGATATTTGAATTATTATTATTATTATTATTATTATTATTTACTGCATTAGGAAGTGGTTTATAAGGATCTTTAACTACTGGCTTTGCTTGTTGTTTGGCTATAAAGTGATAAATTAAATAACCTCCTGCAGCATTAATTGCTAATAAAAACATAATTCAAAAAATCCGTTTTAATCAAACATTTTGTTTTTTATTATTTTGCATTATTTATTCTCCTAAAAAATAATTTAACATAATTATGTAAAATTATAAAAAAATTTCAAAACAATTATTAAGTTTTGAAATTTAAACTAACAAATTAATGGAATTAATTTTCTTCTTCTTTAATTTTTTGAAAAATCTTTTCAAGTTTTTCAGTTTGTTTAGCAACTTCATCAATTTTAAAAATTAAGTTAGGAGTTTTGCGTTTGTCTCAATATTTAGATAATTCTGAACGAATAAACCCTTTGCTTCGAATTAAATATTCTAATGAACGAGATTCATGTGATAAAAATGAAACATACACAGTAGCAATTGAACCATCGCGAGTTAATTTAACATCTACTACAGTTGTTGGAGTAATGTTAACATTTTGAACATCTTCAGAGATGATTTTAGCTAGCAAGATTAATAAACGTTGTTCTAATTTTGCATGGGTGATTGAATTCATATTTTGATCCTATCCTTCAACTAAAACTTCTTCAAAAAATTTCAAAACATCATCCGGTTCAACATCATTAAATTTGCGGATGTGGCATCCGAATTCATGTCCATTTTTAACTTCGGCAACATCATTTTTTTGTATTTTTAATGAATCTAGCTTACCTTCGTGAATTTTCTTATTTTTTCTAAAAACTTGTACACTACATTTTGAACGCACCAAACCACTGTTAACAACGCATCCAGCAATATTTCCAACTTTAGAGTAAAAAAATACTTGTAATACAGTTGCTTCACCAATTAATTTGCTTTCGTATTTTGGAGCTTTCATGCCTTTAATCATCGCTTCAATTTCTTCAATAATTTTGTAAATAATATTGTAGCTTCGTACATCAACTTTTTGTTCTTTAGCAAATTGCATAATTGAATCAGAAACTTTTAAGTTAAAACTATAAATAATGGCATTTGAAGCTGAAGCTAATAAAATATCAGCTTTAGAAACTTCTCCGGGTGATGAGTGAATTACATTAACAACAGCATCTTCGTTTTGTAATTTAGATAGTGAATTTTTAATTGCTTCACTTACTCCCGAAACATCAGCTTTAATGATAATGTTAATTACTTTAACATCACTTTCTGTTTGAAAACTATTTTTTAATTTTAATACATCTTGTTTATCTTGGAAAGCTTTTTCTTCAGCTAATTCTTTTGCAAATTTTTCATCTAAAAATCCAAAAAACTTATCTCCAGCTTCAGGTAAATAATTTAACCCTGTAATTACAACCGGAGTTCCTGGCTCAGCTTTTTCAACACGCTGTCCAGTAGTTGATTCCATAGTTCGAATTTTTCCATATTTTGAACCAGCAACAATAAAGTCACGCTCATATAATGTTCCGTTTTGAACGATAATTGTCGCCAATGCTCCACGCCCTTTGTCCATTTTAGCTTCAATTACAAAGCCGATTGGATAACGATTTTTGTTAGCTTTTAATTCCATCATTTCAGCTTGCAAAGTAATTGCAGTTAATAAATCTTCAATTCCTTTACCAGTTAAAGCAGAACCATAAACAAATTGGATATCACCTCCTCATTCTTCACTAACGATGTCATATCCAGATAAATCAGATTTTACCCGTTCAGGATCTTTATTAACTTTATCCATTTTGTTTACAAATACAATCACAGGCACTTCAGCAGCTTTGGCATGATTAATTGCTTCAATCGTTTGGGGCATTACACCATCATCTGCTGCAACTACTAAAATAATAATATCAGTAATTTTAGCTCCTCGTGCTCGCATACCAGTAAAGGCTTCATGCCCTGGAGTGTCTAAAAATGTAATTAATTTATTTTTGTGACTTACTTGGTAAGCTCCAGTATGTTGCGTTATTCCGCCGGCTTCAGAGCTAGCAACGTTTGATTTACGAATTTTATCTAATAAACTAGTTTTACCATGGTCAACATGTCCCATGATAGTAATAATTGGTGGACGTCACTCTAAATCTTTTTTGTCATCAACAATGACAATTTTTTCCATAAAATTAGCAGCATTAATTTCATTTTCTTTTTGAAAGTCATAGCCAAATTCTAAACATAATTCAGCAATTTCTTCTTCGCCTAGAGTGTGGTTTAAATTAAACATTTTGCCTCGTTTAAAAAAATGCCCCACAATTTCAGAAGCTGATTTATTCATTTTTTGCGCTACTTCGGAAATTGTCATTTGCTTTGAGAAAATAAATACTCCGTTTTTTAATTCTGTTTTAACAGAAGTAAGTTGTGATTTAATTTCATTTACATCTCATTTTCTACTTTTGTTTTTAGCCATTTGTACACCTCTTCTTTTAATTCTAGATAAACTTCGTGATCAATTTTTTGCTTAAATGCCCGATTTAATAATTTTTTTTGAAACAATTTTTCTAAGACTTGGAGTTCATTGGTAACATAGGCGCCGCGTCCTAAAATTTGGTGCTCAACATCAAAGTGAATTGCTCCATTTGCAAGTCTGACAAACCGCAACATTTGTGTTGTTGGTTTGATTTCGTTAGTAACAATGCATTTTCGAGTTATTACTTTAGGTGATGTCTTAATCTCAGTCTTCATCATCAATTTCTAAATCATTTAAACCAGCATAAGAAGCTAAATCATTATCGAATTTAAAGTTTTTAATATCATTAGCAACTTTTTTAATAATTTTTTCATCATCAGCAGTGATTGTTGTAGTTTCAACATGAGATGCATTAATTTTTTCCGCTTCTTCTGCTGCAACTTCATTTAGATGATCTTCAATAATTTTATCAACATCAATTACATTTTGATCAAATTCAACTACACTAGCATTTTCATCTTCAACTTGCTCATTTGATTCAACATTAATTCGGTAATCGGCAATTTCATCATCAAATTCTGATAAATCGATATTAGCATTTCAATTTTTAAAGTTATTAGTTGTTTTGTTAGTGTTATCAGTTTGTTCTGGTTTTTGTTGATTTTGTGAGCGGTAGCTTCATCTTTCTCCTGCTTCGATTTTAGCGACTTCTTCAGGGGTTACATTTCCATTTCATAAAATCTCAATTCCTTTTTCATTCGCTTGATCAACCGAAATAATATCTAAACGTACTTTTGTTAGCTCTGAAGCTAATGAAGCATTAATTCCCTTTTTACCAATTGCAACTGTATTTTGAATATTGGGAACTACAACTATATAACTTTCTTTTCCGCGAACGCTTTTATTGAAATTAATAGAAACTACTTTAGCTGGCGATAAAGATTCAGCAATATATTCATATAAGTCATCACTTCAACGGAAAATATCAATTCTTTCACCATTTAATGCTTCTTGAATTGTAGCAATTCGTTTTCCTTCTTTTCCAATAATTGAACCCAATTCTTGAATTCCGCTATCAGAATTTTCAGCTAAACGCACTGCTGCTTTTGAACGTACTCCAGGAATTCGAGCAACACCCATTACTTCAATTTCGCCAGTAGAAATTTCAGGGATTGAACGTTCTAAGGCCTTTTTTAATAAATAAATTGATGAATTAGACAAAATAATTTGAGCATCACGAGTTTCTAATACCACATCTTCAATGTAGACATCAATTCATTTGTTTAATTTAGGTTCTAAATTACGGTTAGTTAATTGGCTAGGCATTACTCCAATTGCACCATCTTCTAATTCGAAAATATACCCATTACGATTGTGAGAAATATATTTAGCTCGAACAATTTCACCTTTTAATGGTAAGTATTTGTCATAAACTGATTGACGTACAATTTCAACAATTTTTTGCTTAAAAGTTTGTGAAATAACGTTATGAATCGATCCTGGTAATGAATTCAATGTAAATTCTTTTACAAAAACATCACCTTCTTGTAATTTGGGATCAATTTCTTTCGCAACTGTTTCACCAACTAAAACATTGGCTAGTAATGGATCTTGTTCTTGATATTCTTCATCAGTTACTACAATTGCATTTTCGTTAAATAATTTAAAAACCTTAGCATCGTGATCAATTTTAACAACAATTTCAGCATCAGCATCAATTTTTTTATGAAATGCTTTAATAATAGCGTTGGTAAAAATTTCTTCAACTAATTTGTAATCAATTTTTCGAATTCTAGCAATATCTTCCATGCTAGAAAAAATAATTTGATTGATATTATCGCTGTTAATTTCTTTTTTAGTTGTACTCATATTTAACTCCTTAATAATTATTTATTATAAATCTGTATAAATTTCTAAATTTTGAATATTTGTTATTGGGATGGAATAAATTTTCAGTCTGCCTTTGTAATTTAATACAAGACTTAATTCATTAGCTGTTACACTTTTCAAAACACCAACCAACTGCTGTTGCTGATCAATTTTAGTGTACAAGGTAACTAAAATTTTGCGTTCTAAAAATTTATGAGCCTCTGTAAAGCTAAATTGTGGTGAAGAACCATGGGAATAAACATCTAAAAAATATTGTTTGTCAGTTTCGTAATTTTGATCCAAAAAATCTGAGATTAATCTTGTAACTGATTCAACAGCATCCATTGAAGTTAAATTAACTTCAATCCTCAAAAAATCTTGTCCTAATTCTTTTTCAAAAAATACTTTGTTAATTTCAGAAAATTGAGCTTTTAAACGTTGTTCAATATTCAATACACACCTCTTTTAAGGAAATCCTTATTTTAAATTTACTTTAAATAATGGAAAAGAGTTGCACCGCAACTCTTTTGAATTATTCAAGACATTTATGTTCAAATAATTTTACCATTTTTTTAAATATTTAAAACATTATTTTTTTAAATTTATTGCATTGGTTAATTGTTAAAATGATTTTTGCATTATTTATTATTTGTGATTCAAATTTAACTAATACTATGAAAGTAATAAAAACAAGTTAATAAGTTGTAAAATAATAAAACTATGGAAACTAAAAATTATAATGTTTCATTTGCACATGAAATTAAATTAGAAGTTTTAAAAAATAAAATGTCAAATTCAGAATTGCAAGAATTTTTAAAAGGTGTAATTTTTGCTAATTCTCATTTTCAAAATGAAGACTCTATTATTTTACGAATTAGTGATGCACAAATTTCAACATTACTAAAACAATTTTTTCATAAAGCTAAAATTCCATTTAATAATCATGGAAAAAATAAAAATTGATTTTCAATTGCTTTTCAGTACCTAGACCTTGATAAGGCGATTACCTTACCACGTTATTTTTTTGCTGGAGTATTTGTTGGTAGCGGTTCAATTGTTCCACTTTATTCAGCCTCATATCATTTACAAATTAGCACTTGATATGAATCGATTGTAAATTTAATGCAAACTAAATTACAAAAGCATTTTAAATTTAATGTAATCAAACGTGATGATCGCTTTGTTTTATATTTAAAAAAAGCTGAAAGTATTTCTGATTTTTTGAAATCGATTGGAGCTATAAAATCATTCTATAAATTTGAAGATGAAAAAATTCACCGTGATATTAGCAATTCTAGTAATCGTCAATGATCGCTTGATTTTCGTAACCAAGAACGTTTAGTAGAGGCTTCACAGTTTCATATTGAAAATTTTAATTTAGTTAAAAAACATAAATTAGAACATTTATTTAAAAAAGAGCAATTGGAGTTTTATGCTTTAAAAAAAGAAAACCCTTTTACTTCATTATCGGAACTAGTAATTTTGTTAGAAAAGAAAAAAGGAATTAAAAAAACTAAGTCATGTTTAAACCATTGATTAATTAAACTCAGAAAAGTAACAGAAAACATTTAAATTAAGTCCTAATTAGTTAGAAATAAAAAAATTTTACTTAAAACGCCGATTTTTTGATTAATCAATATTGCAAATTAAAATTTAATGCTATTTGCTTACTTAAAACTATAAATTTTGTAAAAAATTTACTGTTTTTTTAGAAAAAATTACAGAAATTTTACAGAAAATTTAATTTCTGTAAAAAATACTGTAAAAAGCTGTAAAAAAGCAGTTATTTTTTGAAAAAAAATGCTTTTTTTTATTAAAAAAATAACTATTTAAAGTTATTTTCTGTAATTTCTGAATTTCTTTTGTTTAAATTCTGTAATCAGTTGCTGTTTTTTTGTTTGTTTTTTGCTATAATTCTTTTTACAAAAGTATTTTTGTTTAATTTTTACATTTTTTATGGGCTTATTCACAATTTAAATAACAAATTAATTTTGAAAATAATAATTAGCACTTGAAAAATTCATAAAAAATATTTTTGTAGTTTATATTAACTAAGAAACATAAATTCGATTAATATTGTTTCGCTTAAAAATTTAAATTTCATTTTTAAAATATTTAATTTATATTTTATTTCAACATTAAGGAGAAAGCATGGCAGCAAGAAAATTTTATTGTTCAGAAGTTGTAAATCCAGAAACAAATAAATTAGAATACAACTTAAAAGAAGCAAAAGACAAAAAAGTTTTAAAATTTAAAACACAAAGAGAAGCTATTAGACATATCAAAAATTTAAAAATTGATGCAATCGTATGATTTAGACAACATGGAAGATTTGTTAGTTTGATTAAAACATCTCAAGATTCAAAATACGAAAATACAGATGAAATTGAAATTGTTAAAATTCAACCTAAAAAAGCTTCAGAGTCAATGACAAAAACAGATGAAATTTTAACTAAAGACCTAGATGAAGCAGACAACTTATTTGCTGAAGAAGAGTTAGTTGTAGTTGAAAAAGAAGAACCAACTGCAGTTAGAGAATTGGCACCTGGATTTTTTGAATCAGAAAAGCAAGAAAAATACACACTAATTGGGGCAATGGTAGTTTTTGCATTACTAGTTCTTTTAGTTATCCTAATTATTTTTGCAGCATTTTCATCAATTTAATTTATTTAGGATATTTATAATTTAATTAATTAGAACTTAATTAGAGTGCAAAGCACAATTCATAGTGCTTAATTTAAAAATGAATTTTTAAATATTTAAATTAGCAAAACATTTATTGAATTTATAGTAATAAATTCAAAATATATATAACCTAGTCAAAGGAGAAAGAAATGACTAAAAAATCAAAACTGCTATTACTTGGCGGGATTGTAGTTAGTTCATTGCTGGTTGCTGCAATTGGTGTAACTTCTGCGGTTATTGATAAAAACAACAAAGCCTATAATCAAGGTGTTGCTGTTGAAGTTAATAAACCTTCATTAGAATTTACTAAAGTGCCAGTTAACTACCCAGCATCTGTTGATAAAATCAATAAAATAACTGCAAATTCAGCTACATTTCAGTTAAAAGACTTAACTGCTTATAATCAAGTTTTTGTTCGTTCAGGTAGTCTCAGAACCGCAAAGGTCAAAGTTAATAATGGAAAAGCAGAAGTAACATTAAATTCATTGCAAGCAGATAGTGAAATTGAGTATGCTGTAGTTGGTGTTTCTGCAAATGGTAATGAAACAACAATTTCAAATGGTAAATTAAGAACACCTGCTGGAGTATATTTGAAAGAAATTAATATTGGTATGAATGATGTTTCATTAAAATTTAGCGGCTTAGAAAATGGTTTTGGCGGGGACTTCATGGCAGGTTTTAGCATTATTTATAGAGTTAAAAACATCTTGAACCCAGAAGCAAAATATGCAAGAAATCCAATCCAAAAGTTCAAAGGTTTATATAATGCAAATGGCGGCGATAATGATTTAACTATTAAATTAAATAATTTATCACCAAATGTCGAATATGAGTATCAATTTGTAAGTAATGATAGAACAATTTTTGCGGGAGAATTTAAAACCTTACCATTAGTTAAATAATTAAGCAAAATATTGTTGTTTAATTTTAAACTATATAAGGTTTTACTAAATACAAGGAGAAATTTATGAGTAATTTAAAAGATAAGAAAATACTTTTAGGTATTGCCGGTTTAACTCTTACAGGTGTAGCGGTTGTAGGTTCGTTATTAGGGGCGGAAGCTTTACGTAATGATATTTTAGAAAGACAATTACAAGCGCTAAAAGACGGAAGAAAAGCAAGTGTTAACTTACTTGAATCTGAAAAAATTTCAGCAAAATCAGGTGTTTCAGTTGATGAAAATCTTTCTTATACATCACCTCAAGAAGTAAAAATTGTTTTTAATATTCCAAATGAGTTAACCGGAAAAACACTTACACTTTTCTACCAAGAATTCGACATTAAAAAACCACAAAGCATTGTTTTAACAACTCAAAAAGCTGCAACCAATATCGGAACAACAAAAGTATCATTTTTAATTAAAAATTTACCATCAAGCAATGAAATTTACCAATACCAATTAATGGATAATTCTGCACCACAAGCTGATCAAATTATTTACTTTTCACAATTTAAAACTGAAACATTACCTGAGTTAAGTGCTGAAGGTGTATACCGTGGTGCTAATGTAAATATTAGTAAATTAAATGATTATCAATCTCGTTCATTAGAATTAAGAGCGGTTGAAAGATCTGAATACTTAACAAAAGGGATGTTAGCTTTTAAAGATTCTTTACTTTTACAAAAATTAAATGTTAAAGAGGGTGAAGATGAAATTAAAAATCTTTGATTCAAACCTGTAGGTGAAGGTGTTTTAAAAGATAATACCGAATATTCATTAATGCTTTTAGATAAAAACGGATTATTACCAGTTATTGCTAGTCCAGTTACATTCACAACAAAAGTAAATAATGTTATAACAACTGCAAGTAGAGTTAAAACTAGAGAAGCTGAGATTAATTTACAAAACTTGCTACCATATCAAGGCAAAAAACTTGTAGTTGTTTATGCTCCTTTGGATAACAAAGACACAATCTTTTTAACAAATGGATTGCTAGCAAATTTTAAAAAAGAAATTCAAGTTCCAACCTTTGAAGATCCTCAAAAAGCTGATCTTACATTAGTATTAAATAATTTAGAACCAAATCAAAACTATAAACTACAAATTTATGCTTTATTAGACAAAGAACTAACTGATCCATTTTTGGCTGAACCAGTATGATTCAAAACTAAAGCACAACCAGTTGTAGAGTCGGTTGTTGAAGGGTTACCAAATCCAGGTTTAGAGGCTCATGCTGCCCACATTAAAATTTCTGATGTTAGTGAATATACATTAACTGATTTAAAATTAAAATATAAACCACAAAGCGATACAACACCTTGAAAAGATATAACTGATGAAGTAGCAGTTAATGTTGAACAAGGTGAAGCTTTTGCTGCTTCAACAATTAAAAATTTAAAAGCTAATACAACTTATACTTACCAATTATTTTGAACTCCAGCCACAACATCGACAACAACTTCTGTTGCAGGAACTACACCAGCACCAGTGGATACAACTGCCTTGGCATTATTTAATGGAGATCAAAGATTTACAACTAAAGCTGGATTTACAAAATCAAGTTTAAATATTAATGTTCCTTTAGGTAATGATGGTAAAACAACAGCAACAGTTGATATTAAATCAGCAGACTTAGCACAATACTATATTGAAAATAGTGGAAATTCAATTGAATTCCGTTATGGTGAAGCTAAAGCTGATAGTACTGATGCTGAAGGGAAAAGTGTCCCACAATTTATTAATTTTACAGATCATTCAAGTTCAGATTTTCAAACTGTAACAACTAAAATTATTAAAAAAACTGATGGAACATTTGCATTAGAAAAAGCTTTTACATTAACATTGTCAGCAAATAAAAAATATGAATATGCAATTTTTGTGGGACCTAATAAGATTGCTTCAAATCTTGTAACCCCAGAATTCTTATTATCAAGAGAAGATGTAACTACAACTGTAGCTCCATTAGATAAAAAAGCAATTTTATATACAAATGCTCTTAAATCATATGCTGGCTTAAAATATAGAGTTGCAGTTAAAGAATCTGCAGCCCAAGCTGATGTTGCTCCAACAGTATTTGGAAGCGGAACAGTAGCTGAGGATGGTATTGTTACTGCAACACTTGGTGAAGGTTCTTCATTATTAAAACCTTCAACAAGTTATAAATATGATATTGTAATGATTCAAGGTGATCAAGAAGTTGTTATTAACAATGGAACATTTACAACTAAAGCAAATGCATTTGGTGCTTTATCAATCCCGGCAACAAGTGTTTACCCAACATCATTAACAGTAACAGTGCCAGCAACTTCAACATTACTAGAAACTAGTTTAAAATTAGTTGTTGTGTATCGACCAAAAGGTTCAACAGATGCTTGAATAGTTTCACCAAATTCACAAACAGTATCTGCAAGTACTACAAATTTTATTGTTAACAAATTAACACCTGTTAAAGAATATGAATTTAATGTTGCCTTAGAAGGCGCACCACAACACGTCTTAGCAGAAAGTGTGTTTGCAACAACTAAAAATAATGTGGTTGTAACAACATCAGAGCCTCAACAACGTGGGTTCACAATTAATTTTGCTGAAATTAATGAATATAAAGCAAAAACATTAACAGTAAAAGTATGAAAAGCAACTGACAAAAAAGATGCTTTAAAAAACAATTTACCAACAAATAGTTCAGAAGTTTTATTTACTAAAACATTAACAATTAAAACTGAAAATGATATAACAGTTGCAGATCCTGTTGTTGTAACTAATATTGATCCCCAAGAAACATATGTTGTACAATTATTTGATGGTAATCATGCTGTGTCTGTCTTGCAATTACAAGAAACATTACCACAAGTAAAAGTTGCTAAAATTAATAGATATTTAAATGCAGCTAACATCTTCTTTACTGATTTACAAACAATTGAGAATAAAGAATCAGAATTAAAAGTGGTAGTTGCTAAAGGAACTACAGATAACTTTTCACCAACTTCTAATTCAGCAAACCTTAAAGAATTTGCTTTTAAAGTTGTTGATAATAAAAATGAACAACAATTATTAGTTTCAGGATTGGAAAAAAATACTGACTACGTTGTACAATTATTTAAAAAATCAGATACTAGAAATACAAATCCATTAATTACAACTTCATTAACAGTTTCGGGAGCACGTAAGTTTAAAACATTAGAAGCAACAGAACTTCCTGAAGTATCAGTTGTTGCCGTTGGACATGCAACAGCAACAATTAAAGTTTCTAAATTAGCAGATTTCAAAGGACAAAAATTAGTATTTAAATACCGTCCAAACTTCTGACAATGAACAAATCAAAGAGAGTTTGAATTTACTGTTCCAACAGAAATGCCAACACCGGCACCAGCACCAACAGCAGCCGGAACATCGACATCATCAACTGGAACAGGAACATCAAGTGGAACTGCCCCAGCAACTGCAGCAGTAGCAACCGAAATTTTTGTAAAATTTGCACTAAGTAATTTAGGGCCATTGGACAAAAATCGTGCTGATACACAAACATGATTCTATGAAATTTATGTTGATGTTGATGGTAACAAAGATAAAGTTAAATTATTAGGTGATGCAACTTCAACCGATTTAGAATCAAATAAATTTATTTCATCTGCTTCAAAACCTGGTGTGCACCAATTTACAACAATGGCAAATCCAAGATTGGCACCAGAAACAGTTAAGGTGGCTACTACAGAAGCTAAAATGAAATTTAGATTCCCAGGCAGAACATCATCTACTACTTCACAAAAATTTTATGTTAAAGCCTTTCCTAAACCTGCTGGAGCGGATCAAATTAATTGAAAATCAAATGATGGTTCAGTAGTATCGGCTAAAGTTGATGTTACAGATAATACATTAAAAGAATTTACATTAAACACAACTAGCGGTTCAACAACGACAGATAATAGTTTAAAACCAAGTACAGATTATTTATTCCAACTATTTTTAGAAGGCTCAGATGAACCCTTATTAGTCGAAGCTGGAGAATTTAAAACATTACCTTCACTTAATGTTGTAACTAAATATCTAACTAATACAACATGAAACTTATTATTAGAAAATGCTCATCAATACGCTGGCAAAACACTTGTTGTTGAATTAGAAAAAGAAACTACAACATCAGGCACAACTAGTTGAACAGCTGTCGCAGATAAAAAAGAGACATTGACAATTCAAGCTAATACAAATGCAAAAAGTAACTATAATGTACCAGTATTATTTACAGGCTTAGATCCTAATACAAAATACAGAGTTAAGGTAAGCTTAAAAGATACTGATTTAGCTTCGGTAAACTTAAGTTCAAAACAACTAGAAGGAAAAACAGAGAAAAACATAGCTGTGGCATTCCATGCTGCATCTACTAATTCACTTGATGGAGTAGAACTAATCTTATCTGGCGAAAGTTTAGCAGCTTTAAAAAATGTTCCTTTAACTATGTATTACAAAGTTGGTACAACAAAATCAGAATTAAATCAAATTGATAGTACATTTGGAAAAATTGATTTTACAATTCCTTCTGATTTCACAGAAACTAATTTTAAATTGCCGGAAAATATGAAAATTGGTGAATCAGGCGATTATTGAGTATATTTATTAAGAAATAATAGCAAAGATGCTAATTTACTAGGTAACCCTTCACCTTATACTAAAATTGTTAACAAAACATTAGATGTAAAAGGTGGAGAAGTAAAAAGTGGTAAAACATTAAATGAAATATTACCTTCATATATTACAGATAAAACTAAATTAGAAGAAATTCTTAATAATTTTACAGTTGATGGCTACACAGTGTCGTTTGCTTCAAAAGAAGAAGGTGGAGTTTTTGTAGCTGATGATAATGCGGGAACATTAATTTATATGTTAAAAATGGTACCTACAGCTTCAACTTCAGAGACTGATTCAAGTAGTTCTAAACCAATTTTACTTATCATGCCACTAACAGGTATGAAAAAAGAAACTTCTACTACACCAGCACCAGCAACTACAACTTCATAATTTTCTATACAAAATTATTTATCAATAAAAAAACAAGTTTAATGCTTGTTTTTTTATTTTAGGAATTTTCATAACTAAAAATGCCAGTAATTTTCAAGTGTTATAAAATCTCAAAAAACTTCAATTTTTAGCAAAAAAACTTTAAAAAAGCTGTAAATTAGAAAAGTTTTTCTTTGTTAGAACTTGTTATTTTTTTAAGTTATTTAAAATATTTTTGGTATAATTTTTTAAAAAATATTTTTATTAAATTTTTTTATAAAAGATTATGCAAAAGTTACAAACATTTTTTGTTGTTAATTTTTTAGTGATGTAAAAATTAACAAAATGTTTCTAAGTCTTTTTAGAAGAAAAGCTTGGAATTTCTTTCGAGCACTTTTATGTTTTTAAAAAAGTTTTAACAAAACTTTAAGGAGTAGATTATGACTAAAAAATCTCTATTATTGGTTTCCTTAGGAACTATAGCAACACTTGGTCTTGTTGGTGGTATTATCGGTACTTCTGTAGCAATTTCAAATAACAAAGCGGCTAATGCAGTAAAAACTGATCCAAATTCATACCATATTGGTAAATTAAATGAAATTAAAGAAATTAAGGGTGTAACTCCTGTTAATCCTAAGTATCCTTTTAGTTTTCAACCAATCCCAAATAGCTTTAATGTTAAAGTTACTTTCAAGGGTTTAGCAAATGAAAAAACTTATACTTTAAAATATGAATTAGTTTCAACATTAGATGATAATAAAAAACCAGCAGACATCGTATCAAATTCAAGCAAAAATGGCGAAGCAACTTTTACAATTCCTGATTTTAAATTTGGAAGCGATAACAATTATGCATACACCCTTTTTGAAGAAACCGCAACAGCAGATGGTGCTAAAGAAAATAAAGAAGTAGCTAAAGGTACTGATTTAGCATTCGCAAGTGATAAACCAGTTGTTAGTGCTATTGCAGGTGTAAACAATGTACAATTTAAAATCAAAAATATTACAACATATGCTGGCATTCCTGGTGTAAAACTACAATTAGAATACCGTCGTAAATTAGCTAATAATAATGATAATTGAAATATGGTTGTAGGTCCCTTTGATCTTTCATCTTCGCAAGATATTTTCGAATGAAAATTAGTAACTAATTTATCAGCAGGAACTGAATATGAATACCGTTTAACTAGATTTGATACTAAAATAGAAATTACTAAAGGTGATTTTACTACATTAACACAAAGCAGAAGCTAATACCATTGAGATCAACATAACAATTTAAATAATAAAAATTGGTATAATTGCATAAAATTTAAATAAAAATATTTATTACTTTGTTAGAAACAAAAATTATTAAAAAAGAGAAATCTTTAAGGAGAATCAAATGAATAATAAAAAATTACTAGTTGGTCTTGGTGGTGGTTCGATAGCGTTGTTATCAGTGGCGATGGCTGGAGCAATCATTGGTGGTTCATTTTTAAGAAAAAATCGTTTAGATCAATTAAAAGCAGCGGAAGAAAAAAGAGAAGCTGGTTTAGTTGAATATAATAACTTAGCAAAAACCACAAAAGTATATTACCAACAGCCACAGTCAGTTTTAGCTCCGGAGATTGCTAGACTTACTTTTTCAATTCCAAATGAATTATCAGGACGTAATTTAACTTTAAAGTATAAAAATGCAAATGCAACAGGAGATCAATATAAATCAATTACAACTTATGTGGCTGATTCTGATATAGCAACTGATGTGTCATTTGTTTTACGTAATTTAACTTCAAATGTTGTTTATGAATACAAGATTGAAGCAGCTGGATCAACATCACAAACAGCTACAACAACTGTTTTTGAATCGCGTTTTTTAACCCCATTTAAACCTTCTGTTGTTTCAGAAAATAAATTAGGTGGAGCAAGAATTACTGTTTCAGGTTTATACAGTTACCTAGGAAGAACATTACATATTAAAGCTGTGCCTGCGGATCAATTTCAACCCGAAAGAGCATTTGAGCAATTTCAAAACACTTTCTATGTAGCAACATTTGGTACACCACCACAAAATACCGATCAAGCTAATCCAACTTCGAGCTTTGACTTTATTCCAACTGCAAAAATGCAACCTAACAAAGTTTATTACTACATGATTTTTGATAACAATGGTGTAGTGCCATTGTTAGATTTAGCTAACCCACCATTTTTAACTACATTAGCAACTGATTATCAAGAGCCAACAGCAGTTGGATATTATGATAATGCTATCGTTACTTTAAAAGGCATCGCTAACAAAGGTGGAACAAAATTAAAATTAGGTTATCAAAAAGTTGATACTGATTCAACGATTTTTGATGCTAAAAAAGCTCAATTTATAAATGCAACTGTACCTTCTGAAGGTGATGAATTTGAAATTTTATTGCAAGATTTAAAACCAAATAGCAATTATAAATATGCTTTTTATTCAATTGATGACGAAGATAACAAATACCCATTATTTACTGATGGACGTATTAATCGAACAAAAGATTTAGGTTTTAAAACTAATGCTCTTGTAAAAATGAGCTACAACCTAGAAGACAAGTTAACAGTTTGAGCACAATCACAACCAGTAGTCGAAGCACGTGCTACAAAAATTACTTTTGAAGGTTTAAAAGATTATAGTGACGCTGCAAAATTTGTTGTAAAGATATTACCTAAATCACAAAACGATTGAACAAAAGCAATTATGCCGGTTGAATGAGCCGCTGCAACCTCAACTAGTGGAGCTACTGCAAGCACACCAGCAGATGGATATACTGCTTTGTTTTTAGGATTAACTCCAAATACTGATTACAAAGTACAAATTTTTGCGCCTAATGGAACAACGGTAGTGATTAAGGATAGCCATTTAAAAGAATTTAAAACTTTAATTGGATTAACCAAAGAAGATTTTTCAATTACGCCAAAAAATTTAGGAGTAGATGGACAAGCTAAAGTTGTTTTAAAATTTAAAGCTTCTCAAAATGCTGAAGTTTGAAAACCGTTGTACCGTCAAGATGACACAACCCCATCTACAACCCCAACTAATCAATTAAAATTACGTGTATTTGAAGTTGTTTCGCCAGAAGAAGTTTTAAACTGAAAACAAACTGCAACAAAAGAAAAAGAGATTAGTGTTACTTTCAAAGCGGGTGTAGATGGAGCAGCAGATACTTACGAAGTAACTGATCAGGAAATAGAAGGTTTAAAAGAAGGAACCTTATATAAAGCGGCTTTATTTTTAAAAAACACAGATTTTGCACCAATTTCAGAAGAAATTACTTTTAGATCAAATTACAAAATTCAACAACAAAATTTAGCAACAAGCACTAAAGTATTGTTTAATTTATCGGAATTAAATACTTATATTGGTAAAGAATTACACTATACATTAACACAAAAAAGTAGTGCAACTTCAGCGGTGAAAGTTGCTGAAGGTAAATTTACTCCGGTTGCCAACCAAACTCAACAATTAGTTTTTGAAAAGTTTGAAGATGACAAGCATGTAGAACCAGGAACAGAATATGAATTAAAAGTTTTCATTGCAAATCCTGATTATGTTGAACCAACACCACCAGCTGCAGATGCAACTGCCGCAGCATCAGCAACACCTACCCCTACTAAGGATTTTGAATTATTAAAGGCATCTTCAGCAACATCTGATAGTGCAATTTTCATGCGGCCAATTGATAATTACACTAACCCAACTTCATTCTTATTAGAAGTTACTAGTGCTAAACCACTTTATTTAAAAGATGTTTCAGTGGCTTATCGTAAAGCGGGAACAGAAGCGTGAACATTTTTAAATCAAGGAATTTCTGAATCAAAAGATAAATTTCAAGCACCTGTTTTTGGTGTAGAACCAAAAACTGAATATGAAGTTAATTTAGTATGAAATGTTAATACAGCAGTTACCTTATTAGATCAAAATGTAAAAGTCACAACTAAAGCTTTTGTGACATTAACTCAATCAGAATTAGGACAAGTATCTGCTTTTGTGGCAGGAACTAAATTAAATACTTTTCCAAATCAAAATTTAATTTTAAAATGATGAGAAATACCTAATGCAACTGTTTCAGACGAAGAAAAAGCAGCATTACCAACCCAAACTTCAACGGGAGCAACTGAATTAGCGGTTCCTAAAGATGTTACCGATACAAAATCATTAGGTGTAATGCTAACTGGATTGTATCCAAATAAAAACTATGCTTATCAATTGTTTAATGGTTCACAGCCTGTTAGTGAAATGGGTGTGCTAACAACCGAAAAACAATTAGAAGTTTTAACAAATCAAACAGAGTCATTTACTTCAGCTTTTAAAGTAACTTTAGGTAATGCTGATAAATTACCAAAAGTTAAGGATGATCAATACATTTTTGTAGTTAGAAAAAAAACAGATACTGATTTTAAAAATAATGTTGTTAAATATTGAAAATTTAATAAATCACAAGTAACAGGTGAAACTCTTGATGTATTGATTTATGGTTTAGATGATGCAACTTCTAAAGAATATACATTTAATGTTTTTGCTGAATCTGATGCAGAATATGCAACACCATTAATGACACCTAAAAATCCTGAACAACTAAATGTTAATTTATTAAGTAATACAGATGTGCCAAAATTAAAAGTAGAAACTACTTCAGATACTGGTGCCTTATTTGAATTTACTCAATTAGGAAAATTCATTGGTAAAAAACTTGTTATTAAATACCGTACGCAATTCTGAAATGAAAATGAAGTTAAAGATGTAGAATTGAAAAAAACTGAAGTTATTACCGGAACTAGTTTAAATTACCAATTAACTGATTTAACACCAAACACCAAATATTGATATGAAGTGTTTGTAGATGTTAATGGTGATACAGATCATGTAACTTTATTACAAACTTTCCAAGATGCAGCAGCGGAACGAAAATGATTTGAAACTAAATCTAAAGTAGCATTGAAAAAAGGTACAGAGTTTGTTCTTGCTAAAACCGCTAAGTTTGATTTATTAAAATTAAAACAATACAAAGAAAAATCGCTTGTTTTAAAAGCTGTTCCAGCTCCAACATCAGGTGAAGCTAACTTTAAAGGTGAAGGAGTAGTTACTACACAACCAGTTAAAATTACTGCTGATGATGATACAACTACACAAAGTTTTAATTTCGCTAATTTAAAACCAAACACTCAATATGTATTCCAAGCATTTGTTAGTGGTTTAGATCAACCTTTATTAGAAAATAATGGTAGTTTTACAACTAGAGGAGAAATTCGGGGAACAGTTGGTGATTTATCAGCAACCCGTCTAAGAGTTTTAATTAGTGGTTTAGATACTTATGTAGGGGTTAAATTAAAATTAGAAGTTTATGAACATGGAACTGATGGTACAAAACCAACCACAGCAACTAAAACAGTAGAAATTAACGTTCAAAACAAAGATGTTGTTTTAGGAACTAATTCAATTGTTCCTGTTGTGCTTGAAAAATTACAACCAGGAAGAAAATATAGTTTTGAAATTAAAGCTGAAGATACTAATGCTTCATCTACTACAACATCAACTAATTTATTTGTTGATCCTGCATTTAGTGCAACAACATTTAAAAATGCTGTTAAATTATTTGCACTTGCAAAAGGAGCTAATCCTCAAGAAACAAGCCCAGCAGCACCAACAACAACTGCCCTAGCAACTACTACAATAGCGGTGCAATTTGCATTAAAAGATTTTGCTGATTTAAAAGGCAAAGAAGTTACTTTAAAATGAAAAGATAAAACAGATTCAAAATCTAATGAGTTAAAAGATTCATATGAAATTCAAAATTCAGTTACTTTTACAGTGCCAACAACAAATGAAGCATTCTTTGTAATTTCGGAATTAGATAAAAAATTAGAAACTGGAAAAACTTATGAATTTGTTTTAGAAACAAATAGTGATTCAAAAGTATTTACAAAAGTTGATAGTTTATTAAATTCCGGAACATTAGTTGAAGTAGTTGGAACTAAATTAAAATTAACTGACCCATCAGAAAAAACTCTAACACCAACATTTAATAAAGTTGGAACACTAGCTTCATCACTTACTACAAAAGCAAAATTTGATGAAAAATATACTGTAACAGAAACACAAAATAGTTGAACTGTTGAAGTACAAGATAATAAAGAAGAAACTACTTCTGCCCCAGCTGTTAAAGCATTTATTGCTAATGACAAAGAAGGAATTTTATACGTACTAGTGCATGCAAAACAAGATGATGTAACGCTTGAATACTGATACAAACTAACAGGATTCAAAAAAGATAGTCCTACACCAACTCCGCCAGCACCGGCTACTCCAACAACTTAATTAAAAAATAATTATTAATAATTTAATTGTTTGTAGTTTTAGTAAATAAATTCAAAACCACTTACTCAAAAGTGGTTTTTTTAAAAAGTTTTTAACAAAGAAACATAAAAAATATTCTCTTTTTTTC